>NZ_LFYS01000001.1 GCF_001199495.1 Mycoplasma sp. HU2014
AAATAAACAACAAATTTTACTATTTATTTAAAGACTTAGAAATTGCTGGAAAAGAAAGTATTGGTAGGTATCAAAGACATTTAAGAAAAGATAATTTTGATATTTCTGAATTCAAAAAAGAAGAAGAATATTTTGGAACAATTGCTTTTGAATCAAATGTAGATTTGAGTTTAGAAGATGTATACACACTTTATGATCAAAGATGAGAGATTGAAGAAATGTTCAATTTTTACAAAAACATTTTAGAATTATCAAAAACCAGAGTTCATTCTGAAATGAAAGTTTATACAACTGAATTTATAAACTACTTATCATTAATAATTGGAACACGTGTTAAGAACCAATTTATTAAATTGGACTTGCACAAAAATTATTCTTTCAAACAAATAATAGAATATTTAAGAAGTTATAAAATAGAACAGATAAGTGGTAAAGAATGAAAGAAAAGCAAGATGTTGAAATACGTTCAAAACCTTGCTGATTTATTAAATGTATAGTATTAGACTAAAACTTTTTTATTCTAATTGTTTTTTAAATCTTGGTAATTGTTCAGGTTTTAATTTATTATTATCAATATAAAAAGGATATATTACATTATCAACATTTCACCTTGAAAGATCTTGGCCGAAATTTTTAGCCTCATCAAACATAACATACATATTAGTTACATTTGAAGTATCTCAATTAGAAATATCGCCGTTAAAGTTTTCAGCATCATAAAACATTGCTTCCATAAGGGTTACATTAGATACATCTCAATTGTTTAAATCCTGGTTGAAACTTTTTGCACTCATAAATAATGATGACATATCAGTTACATTAGATACATCTCAATTATTTAATGGTTGATTAAAGCTTAAGGAATTCATGAAAATACCATACATTTCAGTTACATTAGATACATCTCAATTAGAAATATCACCATTAAAGTTTTTAGCACTTGAAAACATACTATTCATATGAATTAAATTTGAAGTATCTCACGCAATATATGATGAACCATCTGAATTTTTAATTTCTTTTGTGCTTATGTTTTGGTTGAAGTTTTCAGCAACTGAAAACATATTTTGCATATTAGTTACTTTAGAAGTATTTCATCTTGAGATATCACTATTGAACTCAGTTGCACTCTGAAACATTCTTTCCATAGAAGTCACATTTGAAGTATCTCAATATTCAATTCCTTTAATAACTTGATGTTTATTTCTTTTAAATGCTTCACTTAGGTCAGTAATAATACTAGGTAATAAACTGGTAACAATTTCTGTATTTCAATTAAACTTATGTATTTGAAATACACCTTTTTCATTTATAAAATAACCTATTTCAGTTACTTCTTTTTTAGTAGAATCTTTATATTTATGTTTTGTTTTACTTGTATTAAATAATCCAATATTTAACTCTATGATGTCACCATTGTAAATAAACTTCAGATTTTCATTTTCTTTTGGTTCAGTCTCTTTTAAACTGTCTTCTAAATAATCGATTTTTATATTATTTAATTTATTTTTTATTAATCTATCTGATAGAGTTTTTAATATTGTCTTTTTAGATGGTAAACCTCATTTGTTTTTAACTCTAAACCTATCTTTAAATTCAAGATCTCAAATAGATTTAATTTTATTAATAACTATTTCTTCAGAAGTAGGAATGTAAAATGTAAATGCTATTTGATTTTTATATGTTTTATCATTTTTAATAGGCTTTATTATTACTGTGTTGTCTTTAATCACTAAATCTAATTTAGAAAAATCAATATCAATTTTTGGATTTTTTTGCTTAATTAGTAAGATTAATTTTTCTAATGTTTTATCACTTTCGTTAATTCATCCTAAATCTTTATTAATAACTAAAGTAGATAAATCAATACTTTCAATCTTTTGAGATTTGTTATTTAACAATTTAATACCAGTTCCAACTGAAGTTGCAGAAATAGCATTTGTACCAATTATTAGAGATATTGTTTTTCAAGTTAATTTCATATAACCCCTTTACTAAATAAAAATTTAATAACCTTGTCCTACTCTTACATAATAAAATTATAGCAATGCAAAAAAAAAAAAAAAAGAGACTTGACAAGAAAAAAAAAGAGACTTGACAAGAAAAAAAAGAGACTTGACAAGAAAAAAAGAGACTTGACAAGAAAAAAAGAGACTTGACAAGAAATTGGAAGTCTGCATTTTTTACAAAATTATCATAATCAATAGTTATTCCAGGAATTAAAGAATAAAAGTACGAATTGAATAATTTAAAAGTTACTTAACGTACTTTTTATTATCTTTATTTATTTTATATAATAAGACTATGTAAGGAGAGAGTATATGAACAAAATAACATTAGATAGAACATGAAAAACTGATGCTATATTTTATGGTACTGTTATTTTTGTCAGTCTTTTTGCAAATATTACATTTGCGATAGTTAATATTAGTCAAAAGATTAATAACATTGATAGCTTAGTTTTTTTAGATTCAATTTCTATTTCTATGTGAGCAATGTGAATAGCAACTTTTTATGCAGTCTATGCTTTATATAAAAATATAAAAACAAAACAAATTTATTCTAATAAGTGATTAGAATTTTTAACTACAAGTATGCTTTTGGCATCTATGATTTTATTTATATTTTATTTAAGTGTAGGCTTTTTTAACTCAACAATTAACTGAACTTATTGATTAAAAATAATTAATTCATACTTTTTATTACCAATCGCATTTTTAAGTTATTTATTACTATTTAAAAATAAAACATTAGTAAATAATAAAGTGATGTTTAGATCAACATGAAGACTAGCATTAATTAGTTTTGTTTATATTGTTTATGTAGTTATTAAAACATTTGCAAGATTAGAATTAGTAAAAAATAATCAATTTGCTTTTGTTAATATTGATATAGAAAAATTAGGAGTAGTTAACTTTATTTTCTTAGGAATTTTTATATTTGCTGTGTATTTTTCAATGTATTTTGCTGTAATAAAAATTAATAATTTAATAAATAAAAATAGGGGTATTTATGAAACAAATTGATAATAAGATTAAATTAAAAACTTTTAAAAGAACATTTAAATCTGAAATGATTGTTTCAGTTGTTATGTTATTTTTAATAGCTTCATGTCTATTTATGTTTTTTGTATTCAAATCATTTGGAGTAACTACAAATAAACCAGAAGGAGCAGATTTTATATTTGTAAGAGACACAACTTATTTAAGTGAATGATATGCTACTTTTGTAATGGTATTTTCTGCTATGAAAATTACAAAAATGTTACAAACTAAAAAATTACTTATTTTTAAATATACTGAATATACATTTACTGCATGAACAATTTTTATTTTCTTATTTTATGTTGTTGGAATAATTATAGGTCAAACTCAAATAGATGATAATAGTTTTGATACTTATTATAGAGCTAGTGCAATTCATATGATTGTTCCTTTAATTTGATTAATATACTTTTTTGTTTTTCCTATTCAAGATCAAAAAACTAAAAAACAAATTTGATTAGGAAGTTTACAAAATGTTGTTATACTTACTGCATATTTAATTTGAATTGGAATTAGATTGATACCAAATGTTGGTGATCAAATTGTACCTCATCCATATGCATTTTTATCTGCTGAAAAAATAGGTGTCGTTCTTTATGTATTAGGAAATATTTTATTTATTGCTTTAATTAGTTTATTATATGTAGCAGTTTATTATTTAAATATTTTAGTTTATAACAAGTCAAATAAATTGACAAACCAAAATAACAATCAAAAGAGAGTATAATAAAAATTAACAAAGAAAGTAATTAATATTAATATGAATTATATAAACAACAATAAGTTTAAATTAGTAAGTAGATTTTCAGCTTCTGGAGATCAAGTTCAAGCTATACAAGAATTAGAAAAAGGATTAAAAAATAATAAAAAATATCAAGTTTTACTAGGTGCTACTGGAACTGGTAAAACTTTTACTATTGCTAATGTTATTGCAAAACACAACAAGCAAACTTTAGTTTTAGCTCATAATAAAACTTTAGCTATGCAATTGTATTATGAGTTAAAAGAATTATTTCCCGAAAATAGAGTTGAATATTTTGTTTCAAATTTCGATTTTTTCCAACCTGAAGCTTATGTTCCATCCAAAGATTTATATATTGATAAAGATGCTCGTCAGAATATGGAATTAGATATGATGAGACTTAGTGCTTGTAATGCACTTTTAACAAGAAATGACACAATAGTTGTAGCTAGTGTGGCTGCAATTTTTGCATTGCAAAATCCAGAAGAATATTCATCAGCTTTTTTTGAGTTAAAAATAGGACAAAAAATCGCAAGAAATGAATTATTAAATTGATTAGTTAGAACTGGTTATACAAGAAATGATATCGAAAACGAATTAGGTAGTTTTTCTGCTAAAGGCGATGCTATTAAAATAGTTCCTGGTTGAGCAAACAATATTATGTTTAGAATTTCTTTATTTAATGATGAAATTGAGATGATTGATATTTTAAATTCAATTACAGGAGCTATTATAGATAGAACTAGTATTGTTTCAATTTTTCCTGCTCAAGCTTATGTGACACCACAAGATAAAATGAAATTAATTTGTAATAATATTAGAAATGAATTAACTGATCGATTGGCTGTTTTAAATTCTGAAAATAAATTATTAGAAGCTCAAAGATTAGAACAAAGAACAAAATATGATCTTGAATCACTTGAAGAGTTTGGATATTGCAGTGGTATTGAAAATTACTCTTCACATTTAGATTTACGTCAACCAGGTCAACGTCCTTATATTTTATTAGATTATTTTAAAGATGATTTTTTAACCATTATTGATGAATCTCATATTTCACTTCCTCAAATTAGAGGAATGTATAACACTGACAGATCTAGAAAAACAACACTAGTTGAATATGGATTTAGACTACCTAGTGCACTAGATAATCGTCCATTAAATTTTGATGAATTTAATAGTTTATTACATCAAGTAATTTATACTTCAGCAACTCCAGGAGATTATGAATTAGAACAAGTTAACAATCATGTAGTTCAACAAATTATTAGACCAACAGGATTATTAGATCCAATTGTTGAAATAAGACCTACAACAAATCAGATTGATGATATTATCAATGAAATACACAACAGAAGAAAAGTAAACGAAAGAGTATTTATTACAACCTTAACAATTAGAATGAGTGAAGATTTAACTAACTATTTACAACAAAGAGATATTAAAGTTGCTTATCTACACTCAGAGTTAAAAACATTAGAACGAAGTGAAATATTAAATGATCTAAGAAAAGGTGTTTATGATGTTGTTGTTGGAGTCAACTTGCTAAGAGAGGGATTAGATCTACCTGAAGTTAGTTTAATTTGTATATTAGATGCTGATAAACAAGGATTTTTAAGAAACTATCGTTCATTGATTCAAACAATAGGTCGAGTTGCTAGAAATGAAAATGGTAAAGCTATAATGTATGCTGATAGTACTAGTCAAGCTATGCAACAAGCTATTGATGAAACTAATCGTAGACGCGAAATTCAACAACAATATAATAAAATTCACAACATTATTCCTAAAACAGTTTCAAAACAAATCACTGAATCAATACTAAGTAAAAAATCTAAACAAGCAATAGAAAAAGCCAAAAAAATTAGAAATTCAAAACAAAAAGTTGAAACTCTTCAAAAAGCAATTGATGATCTACGAGATGAAATGTTACAAGCTGCAAAAGAGTTAGATTTTGAAAGAGCTGCAGTTTTAAGAGATACAATTATTGAATTAGAAAACCAAAAAAATACTAATTAGGAGGTTTATTATGAACGACAAAATCATAATTAAAGGTGCAAGAGAACATAATTTAAAAAATATCGATCTTGAAATACCTAAAAATAAATTAGTTGTTTTTACAGGATTAAGTGGATCTGGTAAATCTTCATTAGCATTTTCAACAATTTATGCTGAAGGAAGAAGACGTTATATTGAATCACTATCAGCTTATGCTAGACAGTTTTTAGGTGGAAATGAAAAACCTGATGTTGATTCAATTGAAGGATTATCTCCTTCGATTTCAATTGATCAAAAAACAACTAGTCATAATCCAAGATCAACAGTTGGTACAGTTACTGAAATTTATGATTATCTACGTTTATTATATGCAAGAATAGGAACTCCTTATTGTATAAATGGTCATGGTCAAATTCAAGCTATGAGCATCAGTGAAATAGTAAACAATATTAAGCAAACAACAACATCTAGTCAACAAATTCATATACTTTCTCCAATTGTTAGAGATAAAAAAGGTACATTTAAAGATGTTTTAGAAAAATTAAGTTCTGATGGATTTATTCGTGTAATTGTTGATGGTGAATTAAAAATGTTAGATGATGAAATTCAGTTAGATAAAAATCAAAGACATAATATTGATATTGTAGTTGATAGAATTATTTATCAAAATACTGATGAGATTAATTCAAGAGTTTTTACAGCCGTTGAAACAGGATTAAATTATTCTAACAATTTAATTAAAATCGCTTATATTAATGATGATCAAAAAGTTGAGAAATTGTTTTCAACTTCTTTTGCATGTAAAGAATGTGATTTTGTTGTTCCTGAATTAGAACCAAGATTGTTTTCATTTAATGCTCCACTGGGAGCTTGTAGTGAGTGTAATGGATTAGGTGTAAATTTAGAACCTGATGTTAATTTAATTATGCCTAATATGAATCTTTCAATTAATGAAGGAGGAGTTAGTTATTATAAAAACTTTTTACATACTGATAATTTAGAATGACAAAAATTTAGAACATTATGTGATTATTACTATATTGATCTAACCTTGCCTTTAAATCAATTAACTAAAAAACAAATTGATGTTATTTTATGAGGAAGTGACAGAGAAATAGATATTAGACTTGTAAGTAGTAATGGTAAAAAATATGAAAGTTTTGATTATATAGAAGGAACAGCACAATTAATTAAAAGAAGATATTTTGAAACCAAATCTGAAGAAATTAGAAATTGATATGCTAAATTTATGTCTTCAACAACTTGTACTTTATGTCAAGGATCAAGATTAAATGAAATTGCATTATCAGTAAAAATTAATGATAAATCAATTTTTGATTACACAAAAATAAGCATTGGTGAAGAATTGGATTTTTTATTAAATATAGAATTAACTGAAACTCAAAAAACAATTGCTAAGTTAGTATTAGATGAAATTATTTCAAGAACTAGTTTTTTAAATGAAGTAGGATTAGGATATTTAGATCTAGCAAGAACAGCTACAACACTTTCGGGTGGTGAATCTCAAAGAATTAGATTAGCAAAACAAATCGGAAGTCAATTAACGGGTATTTTATATGTGTTAGATGAACCTTCAATTGGATTACATCAAAAAGACAATGATAGATTAATTGCTACATTAAAACATTTAAGAGATTTAGGAAATACTTTAATTGTTGTTGAACACGATGAAGATACAATGAAAGCAAGTGATTGAATTGTTGATATCGGTCCAGGAGCTGGAGAAAACGGTGGAGAAATTACTTTTTCAGGAACATATAATGAAATTTTAAAAACTGATACTATTACAGGAAAATATTTATCAAAACGTATGACTATACCAGTTCCAACAAAAAGAAGAAGTGGTAATAAAAAAGTTATTCAAATAATTAAAGCTAGTGAAAATAATTTAAAAAATATTGATGTAACTATTCCTTTAAATAAATTTGTAACAATTACAGGAGTTAGTGGAAGTGGTAAATCCACTTTATTAGAAGATATTGTTTATAAAGGTTTACAAAATAATTTATCTAAAGAATACGTTCCAACTGGTAAGGTAAAAGAAATTAGAGGAGTAGAAAATGTTAATAAAGTAATCTATATTTCTCAAGAACCAATCGGAAAAACACCAAGAAGCAATCCAGCAACCTACACTTCAGTTTT
The DNA here is from genome assembly GCF_001199495.1 of Mycoplasma sp. HU2014. GTDB lineage: Bacteria > Bacillota_I > Bacilli_A > Mycoplasmatales > Mycoplasmataceae > Mycoplasma. The sequence continues at coordinate 7,948 of NZ_LFYS01000001.1, forward strand.
TAATGATATAAGAGATTTATTTACAAATCTGCCTGAAGCTAAAATAAGAGGATATAAAAAAGGAAGATTCTCATTTAACGTTGCAGGTGGAAGATGTGAACATTGTCAAGGTGATGGAGTTATAACTATTTCAATGCAATTTATGCCAAGTGTTGAAGTTATTTGTGAAGTGTGTGAGGGAAAACGTTATAATAGCGAAACTTTAATGGTGAAATATAAAGATAAATCAATTTCTGATGTTTTAAATATGACAGTTAGTCAAGCTTATGAATTTTTTGAAAATATTCCTCAAATTAAAGCTAAACTTCAAACTATTTTAGATGTAGGATTAGGTTATATTAAACTAGGTCAAAACGCTACAACACTTTCAGGTGGTGAATCTCAAAGAATTAAACTATCAACGCATTTATTAAAAAAACAAACGGGAAACACTATGTTTTTATTAGATGAACCAACTACAGGTTTACATATTGATGATGTAAAAAGATTAATAGATGTTTTAAATAAATTAGTTGATTTAGGAAACACAGTTTTATGTATTGAACATAATTTAGACTTTATTAAAGTTTCAGATCACATTATTGATCTAGGTCCAGATGGTGGACAATACGGTGGACAAGTTGTAGCATTTGGTACTCCTGAACAAGTAGTAAAATCAGAAAAATCCTACACAGCTAAATACTTGAAAGGATATTTATAATGATTTCAGTTGATGACTTTTTATTTGAATGATTAACAAGAGACAAAAAGATAAATATTTTTAAAGAAGTTTTAAAAGAGTTAAATAATATCGAATCAAAACTACCAACCATTAATGTTGTTGGAACTAATGGTAAAGGATCAACATCATTTTATATATCACAAGGTTTAAAACAAAAATATAAAAAAGTAGGATTATTTATTTCTCCTGCTTTTATGTTCCATAATGAAAGAATTCAAATTAATAATATTTCAATTAGTGATGATGATTTGAAAAAATACATTAAAAAGGCTGAAGTTTATATGTATAAATATCAGTTAAACTTTTTTGAAATGTGAACACTTGTTATGATTTTATATTTTGTTGATAATGATGTTGATATTGTAGTTTGTGAAGCTGGAATTGGTGGATGAAAAGATACAACTAATTATATGTCTAATCAAATACTTACAGCTTTTAGTTCTGTTTCAATTGATCATACTGATTATTTAGGAGATACTATTGAAGATATTATTTTTCAAAAAGTAAATATAGCAAAAGCTAATACTAAATTAATTGTTAGTGATGATAATTTAAAATATAAAGATATTATTTTAGATAAATTAATTAATAAAAATGTAGAAGTTATTTTTGCTGATAAAATTGATGATCAAATAGATTATCAAAAAGCAAATAAAGGTTTAGCTAAAAAAGTTTTAGAACAATTTGAAATTTATGATGATAGTATCTTTAAATTAGATAAACCTTTAGGAAGATTTAGTATTTTACAAACCCATCCTTATTTTATAATTGATGGTGCTCATAATGTTGATGCAATAAATAGGTTAATAACAGCAACAAAACAACTTAAAAAAGACTTTATAGTTTTATATGCAACAAGTTTTTTAAAAGATTATAAAACTTCATTAGAGTTATTAGAAAGTAATTTTGATGAAGTTTATATAACTAGTTTTGATCACATTAAAGCTTGAGATATAAATAATGTTAATTATAAAAATAAAATTTATGATTGAAAAGCATTTTTAAAAAATAATAAAAAGAATATTTTAATTTGTGGAAGTTTATATTTTGTTCCACAAGTTTATAAGTGATTTATAGAAAATAAAAAATATCAATAGGAGAGAGTAGGGTTTTTATAAATCAATAATATTAGTATAAATTTGATAAAATATTTCTAATAACTTAATAGAGTTAAAAGTATTTGAAATAAATCATAGGAGTTAAAAATGATAGATCATAACAATTTAGAGCAAGAGATTATTAATCTTTACAATAATAAAAAAACTCAAGATATTATTAATCTTGCCGATCAAACACAACCTGCAGATTTTGCAGAAGTTTTAAATCATATTCAAGAAAAAATAGCATTTGAAATTTTAAAAAAAATTAAAGTATCACAATCAAGTGAAATATTTAATTATTTATCTTATGACTTAAGAGAATATATATTAAAAAATTTAAATATAACTAAGTTAAAAAAACTAGTTAATGAACTTTATTCAGATGATATTATTGATGCTATTGAAGATATGCCGACTGAAGTTGTTAGAAAAGTATTTGATGCTGCTTCAATTGAACAAAGAAAAGAATTATTAAATATTTTAAAATATGATGATTATACTGCTGGAAGTATTATGAGTGTTGATTTTCTATCAGTTAGAGAAATAAAAACCGTATCTAAAACTATTACTGAAATTAAAAAAAATCACGAAGAATATGATGAAATTGATGATGTATTTGTTGTTAATAAAATCGGACAATTAATTGGAAGTATTGAAGTTAAAGATCTAATTTTAAATGATAATAATACTAAAATTGGTGAATTTATGAATAGAAAAATAATCTCAATTAATTCTAACCAATCTCAAGAAGAAGCTGCGATTATGTTTAAAAAATATGATATTAATACTTTACCAGTAGTGGATGATAACAACATTTTAGTAGGTATTATTACTGTTGATGATGTGATTGATGTCTTGATTGAAGAAACTAATGAAGATATTCATAAATATAGTGGTATTAAAACAACAGAAACAAATTATTTTGAAACTTCAATTTGACAAATGTTTAGATCAAGAAGTTTATCTTTACTAGTAATGCTTATATTAGGATTTATCACAAATATTTTAATGATTGTCATATTTAATAAATATAACCCTACAGGTGATAATCAATTATTGTTAATGTTAATTCCTTTAACATTAATTATTTCAGGAGTAGTTGCTTGTTCAGCTAATCAAACTTTATTAATAACAGGACGAGCTATTAATTTACAGCAATTACATAAAAAAGAAATTAAAACGATCTTTTTTAAAGAAATAATTGTTTCAATAATGCTTGCAATAAGTCTTGTTGTGATTAACTTTTTAAGAATGATGTGTATTTATTTAATTGAATATAAAGTTGATTTTAGTAATATTTATATTTGAAAAAGTATCATAATAGCTAGTGTTGGAATTGTTATTACTATTTTAATTTCAAATTTATTAGCTTTAATATTACCTTTAATAATAAATAAATTAGGTAAAGACTCATCATCAGTTTCACTTCCATTATTAACATTATTTGTTGATATTATTACTGTTATTGTTTTTTTAGGTGTTGGTGTATTATTTATATAGATTGATAAGGAGAAATATGCGTTTAAGAAATAAACCATGAACAAAAGATTTTTTAGAAAAGCACGATGATAGTCTAATTCATTTTAATAAACAAAATCATTTAGATTTAAATAAAGAATTTAACAATAACAATGATGTTCATCTTGAAATAGGGTGTGGTAAAGGTCAATTTATTACTACATTAGCTTTAAAAAACAGTGATATTAATTTTATTGGTATGGAAAAAGAAACTACAGTTGTTGGAGTGGCTTTAAAAAAGAGCTTGAATGTTTTTGAACAAAATAAAAAGCAAATGCATAATTTAAAATATTTTAATGATTTTGCTGAAGATTTAACTGAAATGTTTACTGATAATTCTATTTCAAAAATCTATTTAAACTTTTCAGATCCATGACCTAAAAAAAGACATACTAAAAAACGTTTAACATTTATTACGTTTTTAGATCGATACTCTCAAATATTAAAAAAAGATGGAATTTTAGAATTTAAAAGTGATAATGATTTATTATATGAATTTAGTTTAGAACAGCTAAGTCAAACTAATAAGTGAGAAATTATTTATAAAACTAATGATTTATATAAAGATCAAGAAATGATAAAAGATAACATTGCAACTGAATATGAAACAAAATTTCATAGTTTAGGAAAAAATATTAACAAAATAATTATTAAAAATTTAAAATAAATTAAAGAGTTTTTAATATCTATATTAAGGAGCACAAATGAAAAATAAAATTTGTTCAGTTAATAAAAATAACTTTTTTAAAATAGTTATTTATTTTATTTTTATTTATATATTTAAAATTACAAAACAAAATAAATATATTAAAGAATTTATACACTTTTGTTTTTCATATAAAAGATTTGATGATTTTACTAATACATATAATGAACACATTCAAGATCTTAAAGACAAAAAGATTCAAGATTTTTTAATCAAAAAAGATCAAATCAAAGAATTTAAATTATCTAATAAACATGGTGAAATTAGTTGTTTAAAAATAGAAAACAAAAACTCTAAAAAATGAGTAATTGGATTACATGGTTGAACTGAAAATAAGTATTTAGCTTTAAGACTTGTTCAGCACTTTTTAAATGATGGTTATAATATTTTAACTTTTGATCAATTCGCTCACGGTAAAAGTTATGGTAAAAATACTGATACTGGTTTTAGTACAATTGAAATGTTAGATACTGTTATTGAGTTTTTAAAAGAAAACGAAGCTAGTCAAATAGGGTTAATTGGAAATAGTATGGGAGCATCAACTTCTGTTTTATATGCTCAAATTGGTAAATGTAAAAAAGATATTAATTGAATAGTAGCTGATTGTGGATTTTCAAATTTAGTTCGTCAATTTAGATGGTATATGTCAACTAGATTAGAAAAGAATTGATGAGAAACTAGTTTATTTGTTGGATCAAAATTTAATAAACATGTAAATAAAGATATTAAACAATATGATTTATTAAAAAATATGAATCAAGTTACAACTCCGATTTTTTATATTCATTCTAAAGGTGATACTTTTATTAATTATTTAATGAGTGTTGAAATGTATGAAAAATCAAATAAAGATATAACTGAAATTTGAACTCCTGAAAATAGTGAACACGTTAGAGTTATTGCAGATTATGCAGATCAATATCATATTAAAGTTAAAGAATTTATTAAAAAACATTTATAAGATGGATAATAATAATTTTTTGTGATAGATTAATAATGTAAATATTTTATTTACTAGATTGGTGGTTTTAGTTCTTACCGGCACTACCTACGAATTTATGACCTGGCGTAATGATAAACAGAACTGAATTTGAACTCTTTATAGAGTTCTTTTTTTGTTTAATTGATAGTTTTTCAAAATAAATAATTATATAAAAAATTCCCAATTTTGGACACTATATAATTTTAATAATTTACTAAAAAATTCTTATTTTCGTCCATTAAATACATTAAAATATCTAAAAAATTAAATTTTCTTAAATCTAGAGCTAAAAAAGCTCTATTTTTTGTTCTAATTTTATTTAAAAAAAGTTTAAAAAACTAAAAATAGGTGGTAAAATAAATATATATGTATAGTGTTTAACACATAAAAAAGGAGATATAAAAATGGCCATTCCTAAAGACATATTAGAAATTCCAAGACCATCTAGTACCAGAGTAAAAGCAACCACAAAAGAAGGTGTTTATAATGTTATAAAAAGAACATCAATAAGAAAAAATGGAAAAATTATTCCTGTTGAAAAAGGAGTTATTGGGAAGATTATCAATGGTGTTTATCAAAGTATTGAAAAACAAACATATGAAGTAGACGTTAAATCATATGGTCTATTTGCACTAAATGAAAAATTAAACAATCATATCTTTAGAGAACTTTTAAATTTT
>NZ_LFYS01000002.1 GCF_001199495.1 Mycoplasma sp. HU2014
TATGATGATGACACAATAAGAGCAAAAAAAATCCTTGTAGATGGAAAGTATTATTTTTGTTATAGGTCAACTTTAACAGAATTTACTCAGAAGAAAAATTTTATTAGTCGAACTTATAAAAAAGGTGTCTATGGTGAAAAAAACTATTGGAAAAAGAAGATCTTTTTGGACTAATTATTTTTGAATGTAATGGAGATTTAAACATAAAAGATATCTACATCTCATACAAAAAGAGATGAGAAATTGAGTTATTATTTAAGCAATTTAAAAATGTACTAGAACAAAACGAAGGAAATGTTCAGGGAAATTACAGAATAATAGCTACTGAATTTATTAATTTTTTATCATCTATAATGCTTTGCAGAATAAAAAATTACTTACTTGAAAATGGTGTTTTAGAAAATAAAACAATTGGTCAAATTTTTAGATATTTATCAAAAGTAATGAAAAAAAGAAAACCAAGAGTAAGAGAAGAGTGGGATGATGTTGAAACATTAAAATATATTAAAGAACTTATTAAAGTTTTAAAAATATAGTGTCTGAAATTGGGAATTTTTTAATTATATATAACATAAAAATAAATAAAATAAACATCTTTTAACTAATTATTTTTTATATAAAAAGTTTTAATTTTAATGAAAAATTTTTCATTACATTTTTTGAGTTTTCTAATTTAAAGAAATTATAATAAAGAAAGACAACTTTTAAAAAGGTTATAAAAAGATAGTTTAGGGGAAAATGATATTTATGTCAAAAGAACAAAAATACTATAATGAATCAGTAAGTCCAACCGAATTTATCCAACAAGGTTTTAAAGGTAACTTAAGATCTGTAAACTGAAATGTAATTAATGATGAAAAAGACTTAGAAGTTTGAAATAGAATTACACAAAACTTCTGATTACCAGAAAAAATTCCAGTTTCAAATGACTTAAGTTCATGAAGAGGATTAACTCCTGAATGACAACAATTAATTACTAGAACATTTACAGGTTTAACTTTATTAGATACAGTTCAAGCAACAGTTGGAGATGTTACGCAAATTGATAATTCATTAACAGATCATGAACAAGTAATTTATGCTAACTTTGCTTTTATGGTTGCAGTTCATGCAAGAAGTTATGGAACAATATTTTCAACATTATGTTCAAGTGAACAAATTGAAGAAGCTCATGAATGAGTTGTTAAAACTGAATCACTACAAAAAAGAGCAAAGGCTTTAATTCCATATTATGCAGGAAATGATCCGTTAAAATCTAAAGTTGCCGCTGCGTTAATGCCAGGATTCTTATTATATGGAGGATTCTATTTACCATTTTATTTATCAGCTAGAGGTAAATTACCAAACACTTCTGATATTGTTAGATTAATTCTAAGAGATAAAGTTATTCATAATTATTACAGTGGTTATAAATATCAGAAAAAAGTAGCTAAATTATCGCCTGAAAAACAAGAAGAAATGAAAAAATTCGTTTTTGATTTACTATATGAATTAATTGACTTAGAAACTGAATACTTAAAAGAACTATATGATGGATTTGGTATAGTTGATGATGCTATTAGATTCAGTGTTTATAATGCGGGAAAATTCTTACAAAACTTAGGATATGATTCACCATTTAGTGAAGAAGAAACAAGAATTGAACCAGAAATCTTTAACCAATTATCAGCTAGAGCTGATGAAAATCACGACTTCTTTTCAGGAAATGGATCATCATATGTTATGGGAGTTTCTGTTGAAACTGAAGATGAAGACTGAGAATTTTAGATATTATTTAGGGAGATATGATTATGCATGAAAATGTAAAAAAAGTTAGTGCTGATGATGTAGTTAAACCAAAAGGAGCACCATTTGTTGTTTATTTTTCATCAATATCAAATAACACTCATAGATTTATACAAAAATTAGGTATTGATAATGCAAGAATCCCATATGAAATAGAACAATCTATTTCTGTTAATAAAGATTATGTTTTATGTACACCGACATATAGTGGTGGGGGAGAACATTTAGAAGGAGCGGTTCCAAAACAAGTTATTAAATTTTTAAATAATCCAGAAAATAGAAAATACTGTCGTGGAGTAATTGCTTCAGGAAATAGTAACTTTGGAGATACTTTTGGTATAGCCGGACCAATTATTTCAAAAAAATTAAATGTTCCATTTTTATACCAATTTGAATTATTAGGTACACAACACGATGTAAGTGAAATCACAAAAATATTAAATAAATTTTGAGAGGATGGAAATAATGAAAGATAATAAAAACCCACACATCTTAGATAATACTAATGATGATTACATTAAATTAAATGCTAGATCTAAATTGTTTTCTCCAGGTCAGGATAACTTTAAATTAGATGTAGAAGCTGCAAAATCATATATTACAAATCACATCGAACCAAGAATGATGAAGTTTGATAATTTAAGACAAAGAATAGGATACTTAGTTGAAAATAATTATTATGACAAAACAATAATAGATAAATATGATTTTAAAAAAATCGAAGAATTAGACGAATATGCTAAATCATTTAACCATTCATTTCCAAGTTTTATGGGTGCATTAAAATTCTTTAATGCTTATGCTTTAAAAACTTTTGATAGCGAAAAATATTTAGAATCATATACTGATCGTGTTTTAATGAATGCGTTATTTTTAGGTAACGGTAATTATGATAAAGCAAAAAGTATTTTAAAAAATATTATGCTAGGACGCTTTCAACCAGCAACTCCAACATTTTTAAATGCTGGTAAGAAATACAGGGGAGAATATGTTTCATGTTATTTATTAAGATGTGAAGATAATATGGAATCAATTTGTAGAACTATTTCAACATCACTTCAACTTTCAAAAAGAGGTGGTGGAGTTGCTATTTGTTTAACAAACTTACGTGAAACTGGATCACCTATTAAAAATATTGATGGATTAAGTAGTGGACCAATTCCTGTAATGAAAATTTTAGAAGATTCATTTACTTATGCTGATCAATTAGGACAACGTCAAGGAGCGGGGGCTGTTTATATTTCAGCACACCATCCTGATATCATTTCATTTTTAGATACTAAAAGAGAAAATGCTGATGAAAAAATTAGAATTAAATCACTATCTTTAGGAGTAGTTATTCCAGATATTACTTTTGAATTAGCTAAAGAAAATAAAGATATGGCTTTATTTAGCCCTTATGATATTAAAAAAGTTTATGGAAAACCATTATCAGATATTTCAATTACTGAAAAATACTATGAAATGTTAGAAAATCCAAGCATTAAAAAAACTTTTATTAGTGCAAGAAAATTATTCTTAACTATTGCTGAATTACATTTTGAAAGTGGATATCCATATATTTTATTTGAAGATACAGTAAACAGAAGAAATGCTCATGATAAAAAAGGAAGAATTATTATGAGCAACTTATGTAGTGAAATTGTTCAAGTAAGCACAGCAAGTGAATATAGTCAAGATTTATCATTTACAAAAACTGGTGAAGATATTTGTTGCAATTTAGGTAGTTTAAATATTGATAAAATGATGAAATCTGGAAAAGAATTTGGAAAAGCTGTTTACACTGCAATTACTGCATTAGATGTTGTTTCAAGAAATTCTGATCTAGATTGTGCACCATCAATTAAAAATGGTAATGCTAATAATCACGCTGTTGGATTAGGTGCTATGAACTTACACGGATTTTTAGCAACAAACTCAGTTATGTATAATTCACCTGAAGCTGTTGATTTTACAAATATATTCTTCTATACGGTTGCTTATAGTGCATTTAAAGCATCAAACAAATTAGCTGAAGAATTCGGAAAATTTAGTTCATTTAATGAATCAAGATTTGCTGATGGTTCTTGATTTGATAAATATACAAAATGTGAATCTGACAAATGAACTCCAGCAACTGCAAAAGTTAAAGAATTATTCAGCAAATATGATGTAGAAATTCCTACTCAACAACAATGAATTGAATTAGTAGAAAAAATTAAACAAACTGGATTAGCAAACTCTCACTTAATGGCAATTGCTCCTACTGGATCAATTAGTTATTTAAGTTCATGTACTCCATCACTTCAACCTGTTGTTTCAACTGTTGAAGTTAGAAAAGAAGGAAAATTAGGTAGAGTTTATGTTCCTGCATATGAAATCAATTTTGATAATATGTCTTATTATGCAATTGGAGCATATGAAATGGGGCCAGATCCAATTATTAACGTTGTAGCAGCTGCTCAACAACATGTTGATCAAGCAATATCATTAACATTATTTATGACTGATAAAGCAACAACAAGAGATCTAAACCGTGCTTATGTTAATGCATTTAAGCAAGGTTGTGCATCAATTTATTATGTACGAATTCGTCAAGATGTTTTAGAAGATAGTGAAAACTACGAATGTGATGCATGTAAAGTTTAATGGTTATTTTTAATAATTATAAGTAAAAAATGTTTCATAGAACATTTTTTTATTTTTCTAATACCGTAATGTCCACTGAACCCCCCCAATCCAGACTAAATATACGGAAAAATAAGAAGGTAAAATTCAATAAAAATAGAACAATTTGTATTGAGATAGGTTATTTTTTAAATGAACTAAGAAATTTATCATTTTTGCCACTATAGGTTTAAAATATCAATAATATTGTCGGTATATTTCTTTTCACTTGTATAGTGTCATTTTTTAGTTGTACTATCTAAATACTTATTAGCTGAACTTAATCTTTCCATTATTTGATTAAATGAAAATCTCTCTGTTAATCCTTTCTCTTCAAATTCTTTTTTCATTCTTGAAGTGATTATAGAACTTATTAAGTTTATAAATTCAGTCGCAATTACACTTGTGTTTTGTTGTACTCTTACAAAATCCAATTCAGCAATGTTTTTATAGAAGTTGAAAAATTCTTCAATTTCTCATCTTGTTTTGTAAAGATCATATATTTTTTAAAGATAAATCTTCGTTGGAAATAAAAGTAATTGTTCCAAAAAGTTTTTCTTTTTCTTGTAAAAGTTCGTTATTAAAATTTTGTTCTCGATTAACTTTATCTAAATAAGTTCTTCGTTCTTGGTTGTAGTCATTTGTGCTTTTAAATGAATATAAAAATTCGGTTTGATTAAGTTTTGCTTTTTTACATAAAATAATATCTTCATCCGAATTAAAAGTCATTTCATATTTAGATAACTCTAAAGCTTTTATTCTTTTATCATTTCTTTTAATAGGGAAAAGATTTTTAACATTTTTCTTTTCAGTATTTAATTTATCTAAACTTTCTTTAGAAAGAATTCCTTTATCTCCCATAATTAAGCAATTATTTAGAGAAAATTCATCAATAAATCTATTGAACGCCATTGTATCTAGTGTATTTCCTTGAAAAACCTTACTTGCAATGGGTTCTTTTTTGTTTAGGTCAAAAGCATATAAAACAGAAATATTTTGAACACCTTTAGTTCTAGCTTTTCACGATCATTTTGTAAAATCAGATGTTTTA
>NZ_LFYS01000003.1 GCF_001199495.1 Mycoplasma sp. HU2014
ATTCAAATGAACCAAATGCAATTATTGAAACATTTATTAGAAATAATGCTGATAAACTTGATGGCTTAACTAAAAATGATTTTGAAGTTGTAACTAATCAAAACAACGTTTTAACAATTAAAGTTAAAGATGATCAGCAAAAATACCAAGGATCAATTACAATTAATTATTCAGTTAAAATAAACATTTCAAGTCTAGATTTAAATCCAAACACAGGAGTGTTCAATTCAAATGAACCAAATGCAATTATTGAAACATTTATTAGAAATAATGCTGATAAACTTGATGGCTTAACTAAAAATGATTTTGAAGTTGTAACTAATCAAAACAACGTTTTAACAATTAAAGTTAAAGATGATCAGCAAAAATACCAAGGATCAATTACAATTAATTTTACTGTTCAAACAAATCAAGATGAGACTAATAGTAAACAACCAGGAAAACAAAACAATAAAACAGTTATCATAGCTTCATCAGCTGGTGTTGGTGGTGTTGGTATACTTGGAGCCATCACAGCATTATTCAGAAGACGTAAGAGAAAATAGTTAATAATCAAATGGATCTTAAGATCCATTTTTATATTTCAAGACTTATTATTGAAAAATCATAAAAACTTATTTTTATTGAAAAATCATAAAAAAACTATACAATTAATATTGTATTAGAATAAATATATAGCGTAAGCAAGGTGTCTAATACCTTGCTTTGTTTTATTATTGACCTATAGGAGAACTATGAAAAAATTTAGTGTTATAAAATCAAAAATACAAGAAGTTGTAAACAAAGAATTAGAAAAATTAAATTTAGAAGTTTATCAAATAAACAATCATCGTGAATTTGATGGTGATGTTTTACAAATTCTAGTACAAGATATTTTAAAAGCTAATAAAGGTTTAGATTTTGATACTATAGTTAAAGCTAATGAAGTAGTTTCTGATGCTTTAGATCAATTAAATGAGATTGATGAACCTTATTTATTAGAAGTTGCTAGTGCTGGAATTGAAAAAGAAATTAGAACTCAACAAGAACTAGAAAAAGCAATAGATGAATATGTATTTATTCAATTAAATTCTCAACAAAAAGGTGTTTTAGAATTTTCAGGATATTTAGTTAAATATGATTCAGGTACAAATAAATTTGGATTTGAATTCTTTGTAAAAGGTCAAAAAAAGAAAATTGATTTATCATGAGAAGATATTAAATTTGTGAGATACGCAATTAAATTTTAGGAGAAATTATGTTAAGTGGAAATGAATTATTACAAGCAATAAAATTAATAGAACAAGAAAAAAACATAGATAGAGAAGTTATCATTTCAGGTATTAAAGAAGGATTACAAAAAGCTTATGAAAAATTCTTTGATACAGATGCTGTTGTTAGAGTAGATTTTGATGAAACAACTGGAAAAATCAGTATGTATCAAGAATTAACAGTTGTTGAAGAAGTTGATGATGACTGACTAGAAGTTTCACTACAGGAAGCTTTAGTTAAAAATCCTGATGTTAAAATTGGTGATGTTATTTTAAAACCTATTGAATTTAATGAAGAATTTTCAAGAATGATAGTTAACCAAGTTCGTCAAATTTTCCAACAAAAAATACGTGGTGCTGAAAGAGAAAAAATCTATGAAAAATTCATTAGCTTAGAAGGTGAAATTGTTCAAGCTAAAGTTACAGGTATGAATAAAGAAGGAAGTTATGTTTTAGATATCGAAGGAACTACTTCTTATTTATGAAAAAACAAATCAATTAATAATGAAACTTTTGAAATTGATCAAATTATTGATGTATATATTGAAACAGTAGAAAAAGAAAGTCGTTTATCTCAATTAATTGTTTCAAGAACTAGTCCTAACTTTTTAGCTAAATTACTTGAAAGAGAAGTTCCTGAAGTTAGAATGGGAATAATTGAAATCAAAGCTGTTAGTCGTGAACCTGGAAAACGTGCTAAAGTTGCAGTTATTTCAAAAAATGAAAACATTGAACCAATTGGATCAATTGTTGGAGTTGGTGGATCAAGAATTAACAAAGTAAGCGATGAATTAAAAGGTGAAAAAATAGACGTTGTTAAATGAGATGAAAGCATGGAAACATTTATTATAAATGCAATGTCACCAGTAAAAGTAATATCTGTAAATAATGTAGATGGTGAATATGATATAGTTGTTCCTAATCAACAACTTTCACTAGCTATTGGAAAACAAGGAATAGCTGCTAAGTTAATTGCTAATTTAGTTAAAACTAAAGTTAACATTTACTCTTTATCAAACGCTTTAAATGATAATATCGATATTTTATGAAATGGAAATATTACTAAACAAGAAGTTGAAAACAATATTTTCTCAACAGAGAGAAATGTTGTAAGACAAGTTCAAAACAACAAAAATACTAACACAAAACCAAACAATGTTTCTAAAAAGCAAAATCATAAAGAAGACTTTATTGACTTAGAAGCTTTACAAGCTTTCCAAGCTGAAGTTGTAGCTGAAGAAACTCGAGTAGAAGTTATAGATAATAATATTGAAGAACCAATTTTGGTTTCTCAACCAGTTAGTCAAGAAGTTAAAGAAACTGAAGTTGAACAAGATTCGATTTTTGATCAAGAACCAGATATCGATGAAATTAATGCTAATTTAGAAGCATTTAATGAAGCATTAAACGAATATGATGATGAAGATATCGATGATGAAGAAGATACAATAGAAGATTACGATAAATACTATGAATAGTTCTCATCAAAGTTTAAGAAAAGAAATTGTAACATCTGAAATGCTACCAAAAAAAGAATTAATTAGAGTAGTTAAAAATAAGCAAAATGAAGTATTTATTGATCCTACTCAAAAAGCTAACGGTAGAGGTGTTTATATTAAATCTGATTTAAGTCATGTTGAAATTGCAAAGAAAAAGAATTTACTTTCTAAAAGTTTAAGAACCAAAGTTGATCTAGTTATTTACGATCAACTAGAAGAATTTATAAATGCAAAAAAATAAATTATTAAATGCAATTGGAATGGCTTATTCATCAAGAAATTTAACAACTGGATCTAAATTATTAGATCAAATAAAAGAAAATAAAATTGAACTTGTAATTATTTCTTCAAATATGGGGCTAAGTCAAAAAAAGAAATTTATAGATAAGTGTAATTCTAGAAATATTGAATATATCTCTGATTTGATAACAAAAGAAGAACTATCAAAAGCATGCGGTAAAGCGATGGTAGTTGCTGTAGGGTTAAAAGATCTTAACTTTATTAAATTAATAAAATCTACACTATAACTTCACAAGAAAGGAAGTGTTTATATGGCAAAAAAAGAAAATAAAAATATTAAAAAACAAGAAGCACAAAAACATACCAAAAATATTAAAAAACAATTAAAAGAAGAAGTTAGCACTGGTCTAATTGATGGAGTGTTTGTTTTTACTGAACCTTTAACTGTAGCTGATTATGCTAGTCAAATTAATAAATCAGTTTCTGATATTTTAAAACACTTTTTCAATCAAGGTATTTTATTAAATCAAAACGCAATGTTAACAGAAGAACAAATGGGAGAACTAAGTTTAGAATTTGGTTTTGACTTTAAAAAAGAAGCTTCAGTTACTAAAGAAAATATTTTAGAAACTTTATTAGAAGCAGAAGATAAACCTGAAGATCTAAAAGAAAGAGCTCCAATTGTTACTATTATGGGTCATGTTGATCATGGTAAAACTACATTATTAGATTCAATTAAAAATTCAAATGTTGTAGATACTGAAGCCGGAGGAATTACTCAAGCAATTGGTGCTTATCAAATAACAGTTAAGAATGGTAAAAAAATTACATTCATCGATACTCCAGGACACGAAGCGTTTACTGAAATGAGAAGTCGTGGAGCTAATGCAACTGATATTGTAGTTTTAATTGTTGCAGCTGATGATGGAGTAATGCCTCAAACTGAAGAAGCTATCGATCACGCTAAATTAGCAAATGTTCCTATTGTAGTTTTTGTTAACAAAATTGATAAGTCAGGTGCAGATCCAAATAGAGTTAAAATTGAATTAATGAACTATGGTTTAGTTGCTGAAGAATATGGAGGAGATATCCCATTTATTGAAGGTTCAGCAAAACAAAAAATCAATTTAGATAAACTAGAAGAAACAATTCTTTTAATTTCAGAATTACAAGGATTAAAAGCTAACCCTAATAAATTTGCTTCAGGAGTGGTTTTAGAAGCTCACTTAGATAAAGCAAAAGGTCCTGTTGCATCAGTTTTAGTTCAACAAGGAACTCTAGAAATGAGAGATATGGTTGTTGCTGGAGCTACATTTGGAGCTATAAAACGTATTGAAGATGAATATAAACACAAAGTATTAAGAGCTGAACCATCAAAACCAGTTGTGCTTTATGGACTTAACCAAGTTCCAAAAGCTGGAGATAAATTCATTGTTTTACAAGACGAAAAAATGGCTCGTGAAATTGCTGAAGCTTATTTTGCAAAACAACAAAATGCAGAAAGACAATCAAGACAAAGTTTTGGACTAGAAGCTATTAAAAAACATATTGATGATGGTGATTTAAAAGCGATTAACTTAATTGTAAAAGCTGATACTCAAGGAAGTGTAGAAGCATTAAAAGGTTCATTATCAAAAATTAGTATTGATGGAGTAAAAATAAATATCGTTAGAGCTTCAGTTGGTGCTATATCATTATCAGATATTAGTTTAGCTACAACTATTAAAGATGGTTTAACAATCGTTTATGGATTTAATGTAAGACCAGATGCTACAGTTAGAAAAAAAGCTGAAGAAGATGGAATTGAAATTAGATTACATAACATTATTTATAAATTAATTGAAGAACTTGAAGATGCTGCTAAAGGTATTTTAGATCCAGAATTTAAAGAAGTTGTTTTAGGACAAGCTGAAGTAAGAGCTTTATTTAAACACTCAGCAATTGGAACTATCGGTGGATTTTATGTAACTGATGGAGTTATTCCTAGAAATGCTAAAATTCGTGTTTTAAGAAATGGTGTTGTTGTTTATGATGGAGAAATCAATTCATTAAAACACTCAAAAGAAGACACTAAAGAAGTAAAACAAGGATTTGAAGGTGGATTAACTATTAAAAACTTTAACGACATCAAAGAAGGAGATGTCTTTGAAACTTATAAATTAGAACAAATTAAGTAGATAATATTTTTAAAGATATGTTATGTATTTATATTTATTAAGTAAAATATTATTAGATGTGCATTAAAAAAAGAGAGGATATAAATTATGAAAGAACAAATGACAAACGAACAAATGACAAACGAACAAATGACAAACGAACAAATGACAAACGAACAAATGACAAACGAACAATTAAAAACTATAAAACCAAAAAACTTATCAGATCTTTATAAAATAGGAGTAATTATTAGTTTAATTTTAGGGTGTTTTGGAGCATTGACTGCTGTGTTTTATATTTTCCTTTCAGCCATACCAGCTTTAGCAGCTATCGGAACTACACCAGCACTTGATCCTGAAGTAGCATCTGTAACAGCATCAGCTAACGTAGTAATAATACTTGTTGTTTCATTTTTAGCTATAGCTTTTGTGCCTTATATAACACTTGTTATATTAGGTATAAAAACATTAAAAGAAAAAACATACAAATATAGAATAGTTATGAGTATTCTATCAATTATGTTTGGATTTATTTTAGGTATTATTGCTGGAGTGCTAATGTTAGTGGCTGAACGCGATGATAAATAATAAAAGGAGAAAAATGTTAGATAATAAAACATTATTATGACTAAATGAAAAACAAACTAAATTAGATTCATATATTTCTAATAAAAAACAATTTATTGTTGATGATGAAATATTGAACAAAAAAATCATAGCTTTTCTAGTTGAATTAGGTGAATATGCTAATGAAGAGAGAGCATTTAAATACTGATCAAATAAAAAAGAAGCAAAATTATCAGTTCAATTAGATGAATATATTGATTGTATTCACTTTTTAATAAGTATCGGAAATCAAATGAATTATGATTTTGATAAATTTGAATATCAAAATTTAATGTTTAAAAATAATATAGATGCTTATTTTAATATAGTTAATAAATTAGCTAATTTTATAAATAGTAAATCTCAAACAACATATGCTGATTTATTAAATTCATTTTTAAATATTTGCTCTGTTAAAAATTACAGTCAACAAGAAATAATTGATGCTTATAATATTAAAAATGAAATTAATTTCAAAAGACAAGATAATAATTATTAAAAGGTAAATTTTATGGAAAAAATAACTTCTACAACAAATCAAAAAATTAAAGATATTTTAAAACTTAAAGATAGCAAACACCGTAATAGTAAAAAACTATTTATAGTTGAAGGCTTTCATATGGTTTTAGAAGCTTATAATCATAAGATTATCAAAACTTTATTAGCAACAGAAAAAGCATTAAGTGTTTTAAAAGATGAAATACCTAATATTGATGAAGTGATTGAAATATCATCAAATGTAGCTAAAAAACTTAGTGAAACAACTACAAGTCAAGAAGTTTTTGCAGTATGTAGTATGGATGAAAATCCAGTAATTGATCTAGAAAATGATATTTTATTATTAGATCAAATTCAAGATCCAGGTAATTTAGGAACATTAATAAGAAGTGCAGCAAGTTTTAATTTTAAAACTATAATAGCTTCACCAAATAGTGCTGGATTTTATAATCAAAAAGTGTTACGTTCAACTCAAGGTAATTTATTTAAAGTAAATTTATTTAATGAATATTTAATTAAAGTTATTAACATATTACATGAAAATAATTACATTATAGTTGGAACATCGCTTCATCATAATGCAAAACCTTTACAAAAAATTAAATTCGATTCAGATGATAAGTATGCATTAATCATAGGAAATGAATCTAAAGGAATAAGTCCTGAACTTTTAAACTTAATTGATGTTAATGTTAAAATTGAAATGCAAGAAGATGTAGATAGCTTAAATGCTGCTGTTGCTGGTTCAATTATTATGTATGAAATTAATAATGCTAAATAATCAACTCACTAGAGTTGATTTTTATTTAAATAAACCTAGATATAGATATTTCAATTAAAACTTTTTATATAATTTTTATATAAGAAGCAAGGAGGAGCTATCTATGTATAAATTCAAAACACTTATTAATGGTGAATTATATGAAAATAATAAAGAATTAGAAATAATTAATCCTGTTGACAATTCAATAGCTGGAACCGTTCCTAGTTTAACAAAACAAGACATAGACAATGCTTTTATAAGTGCAAAACAAGCTCAAAAACAATGAGAAGAAACTGATTTAGATAGAAGAATTGAAATTCTAAATAAATGAAAAGATTTAATTAATGAAAATAAAGAAGAATTAGCTCAAATCATTATGAGTGAAATTGCTAAATCTTATAAAGAATGTTTAACTGAAGTAATTAGAAGTGTTGAATATATTGATCAAACTTTTATAGAAGTTAAACAACTAAAAACATTGATTATTGATGGGGCTAAGTATGGTGCTAAAAATAAAATTGGTACATTTATGAGAGTTGCAAAAGGAGTTGGAGTAGCGATTAGTCCTTTTAACTATCCAATCAATTTATCTTTAGCAAAAATCATTCCAGCATTAGTTACAGGTAACACTTTAGTTTTTAAACCAGCTACACAAGGAAGTTTAATTGGAGCCAAACTAGGTGAACTAGCATATAAAGCAAATTTACCTAAAGGAATTTTTAATGTTGTAACAGGACGTGGACGCGAAATTGGTGATGAAATAATTACAAATAAACTAGCTGATTTTATTTCATTTACAGGAAGTGTTGAAGTAGGAAAAAGATTACTTGAAATTAGTTCAACAAAAGATGTTGTTTTAGAGTTAGGTGGAAAAGATCCTGCAATTGTTTTAGATGATTATGATCTAGAAAAATATGCAAAGGAAATAGTTTCAGGAGCTTTTAGTTATTCAGGCCAAAGATGTACAGCAATTAAAAGAGTTATCACAACAGATCAAATTGCTGATAAATTAATCGATATTTTAAAATCTAAGATTGAAAAATTAACTGTAGGTTTACCTAAAGATAATGTTGATATTACTTGTTTAATAGATAATAAGTCTGCTGATTTTGTTTGAGAATTGATTAATGATGCTAAAAATAAAGGTGCAAAAATTATTACAGGTGATAAAAGAGAAAATAATTTAATCTATCCAACACTTGTTGATCACGTAACAACTGATATGAAATTAGCATGAGAAGAACCTTTTGGTCCAGTTTTACCTATTATTAGAATTAATTCAATTGATGAAATGATTAAAGTTGCAAATGATTCTAATTTTGGACTACAAGCAAGTATTTATTCAAATAATTTAGATAAAGCTTTAAAAATAGCTAACCAACTTGAAGTAGGAACTGTAAATATTAATGGTAAATCTCAACGTGGTCCAGATGTGTTTCCTTTCTTAGGGGTTAAAGATTCTGGATTTGGAGTTCAAGGTATTATTGATACATTGTTATTTTCAACAAGATATAAAGGTATTGTTATAAATAATTAGTATTTAAGCAATATTTAATATATTATTCAAGTCTTTCTGAAGTACTCAGAAGACTTATTTTTTTATAATTTTAAAAATTTTAAATTTTTTTAAAAAAACACTTGTATTAATAAAATAATAAAGATATACTTATTTTTGTCGTTAAGAGATAAAGAAAAAACGATACGATCTTTGAAAACTAAATAGAACAAATTATTGTACAAATCTTGTCAAAAAGATGAATTTGAGTAATACAAAATACTTATATTAAAACAATAATAAAATAGTCAGAATCTAACTTAATTTATAAAACAATTTTAAAATGAGAGTTTGATCCTGGCTCAGGATAAACGCTGGCGGCATGCCTAATACATGCAAGTCGAACGGGGGTGCTTGCACCCCAGTGGCGAACGGGTGAGCAACACGTATCTAACCTACCTCATAGCGGGGGATAACTTTTGGAAACGAAAGATAATACCGCATGTGAATCTTATTATCGCATGAGAAAAGATTGAAAGGACCGTTTGGTTCACTATGAGATGGGGATGCGGCGTATTAGTTAGTAGGTGAGGTAATGGCTCACCTAGGCGATGATACGTAGCCGAACTGAGAGGTTGATCGGCCACATTGGGACTGAGATACGGCCCAGACTCCTACGGGAGGCAGCAGTAGGGAATTTTTCACAATGGACGAAAGTCTGATGAAGCAATGCCGCGTGAGTGATGACGGCCTTCGGGTTGTAAAGCTCTGTTGTAAGGGAAGAAAAAATAGAGTAGGAAATGCCTCTATATTGACGGTACCTTACCAGAAAGCCACGGCTAACTATGTGCCAGCAGCCGCGGTAATACATAGGTGGCAAGCGTTATCCGGATTTATTGGGCGTATAGGGTGCGTAGGCGGTTTTGCAAGTTTGAGGTTAAAGCCCGGAGCTCAACTCCGGTTCGCCTTGAAAACTGCATTACTAGAATGCAAGAGAGGTAAGCGGAATTCCATGTGTAGCGGTGAAATGCGTAGATATATGGAAGAACACCTGTGGCGAAAGCGGCTTACTGGCTTGTTATTGACGCTGAGGCACGAAAGCGTGGGGAGCAAATAGGATTAGATACCCTGTAGTCCACGCTGTAAACGATGAGTACTAGGTGTTGGGGTTATCTCAGCGTCGCAGCTAACGCATTAAGTACTCCGCCTGAGTAGTATGCTCGCAAGAGTGAAACTCAAAGGAATTGACGGGGACCCGCACAAGTGGTGGAGCATGTGGTTTAATTCGAAGCAACACGAAGAACCTTACCAGGACTTGACATCCAGTGCAAAGCTATAGAGATATAGTGGAGGTTAACATTGAGACAGGTGGTGCATGGTTGTCGTCAGTTCGTGCCGTGAGGTGTTGGGTTAAGTCCCGCAACGAACGCAACCCTTGTCGTTAGTTACTAACATTAAGTTGAGGACTCTAACGAGACTGCTAGTGTAAGCTAGAGGAAGGTGGGGATGACGTCAAATCATCATGCCCCTTATGTCCTGGGCTACACACGTGCTACAATGGCTGGTACAAAGAGTCGCAATCTCGCGAGGGGGAGCTAATCTCAAAAAGCCAGTCTCAGTTCGGATTGAAGTCTGCAACTCGACTTCATGAAGCCGGAATCACTAGTAATCGCGAATCAGCTATGTCGCGGTGAATACGTTCTCGGGTCTTGTACACACCGCCCGTCACACCACGAGAGTTGGTAATACCAGAAGTGGGTAGCTTAACCGCAAGGAGAGCACCTCCCAAGGTAGGACTGGCGATTGGGGTGAAGTCGTAACAAGGTATCCGTACGGGAACGTGCGGATGGATCACCTCCTTTCTATGGAGATAAAACATTTATTATTGACTATTTTAGTTCTATTTAGTTTTCAGGGATTGTATAAATCTCTGAAAATGATTGTTCTTTGAAAACTGAATATTAGATGAAATGCAATTTTCTGATTATAACAACATATAATTAGATAATTATTACGAAATTATTCGTAATGACATCAAAACAATTAACTAAAATTAATTGAGTTACAAATTGCTAGAAAGATTTTCTAAAAAAATAGTAAGGGCATATGGTGAATGCCTTGGAAAATGGAGCCGAAGAAGGACGTGATTACCTGCGAAAAGTCTGGGGGAGCTGGAAGTAAGCTGCGATCCCGGAATGTCCGAATGGGGAAACCTAACATGATTTATCTCATGTTATCTATAAGTGAATACATAGCTTATAAGAAGGGAACCTAGGGAACTGAAACATCTTAGTACCTAGAGGAAAAGAAAATAATAATGATTCTGTTAGTAGTGGCGAGCGAACACGGAACAGGCCAAACCGTTCTACGGGGCAGGGTTGTAGGACTTTTGTTAGAGTTACAAAGTTATTGTATAGTAGAAGCTATTGGGAAGTAGCGGCATAGAGGGTGATACCCCCGTATACGAAATGCAATAACCTCGAGAAAGTATCCTGAGTACGGCGAAACACGTGAAATTTTGTTGGAATCTGCCAAGACCACTTGGTAAGCCTAAATACTACCATTTTACCGATAGTGAACCAGTACCGTGAGGGAAAGGA
>NZ_LFYS01000004.1 GCF_001199495.1 Mycoplasma sp. HU2014
ACAAGCGAAGCTTTGAATTGAAGCCCCGGTGAACGGCGGCCGTAACTATAACGGTCCTAAGGTAGCGAAATTCCTTGTCAGGTAAATTCTGACCCGCACGAAAGGTGTAATGATCCCTTCGCTGTCTCGGCTGCAGACTCGGTGAAATTTTAGTACCGGTGAAGATGCCGGTTACCCGCAACTAGACGGGAAGACCCCGTGGAGCTTTACTATAACTTGATATTGAAATTTGGTGTAACGTGTAGAGGATAGGTGGGAGACTATGAGACCAGGACGCCAGTACTGGTGGAGTCAACCTTGGAATACCACCCTCGTTACATTGGGTTTCTAACTTCGACCCGTTATCCGGGTTAAGGACAGTGTCTGGTGGGTAGTTTGACTGGGGCGGTCGCCTCCCAAAAAGTAACGGAGGCGCTCAAAGGTATCCTCAGTATGGTTGGAAATCATACATAGAGCGCAAAGGTAGAAGGATGCTTAACTGCGAGACTTACAAGTCGAACAGATACGAAAGTAGGACTTAGTGATCCGGCGGTCCCGAGTGGAAGGGCCGTCGCTCAACGGATAAAAGTTACCCCGGGGATAACAGGCTTATCTCCCCCAAGAGTTCACATCGACGGGGAGGTTTGGCACCTCGATGTCGGCTCATCGCATCCTGGAGCTGTAGTCGGTTCCAAGGGTTGGGCTGTTCGCCCATTAAAGCGGTACGCGAGCTGGGTTCAGAACGTCGTGAGACAGTTTGGTCCCTATCTGTTGTGGGCGTAGGAAAATTGAAGAGAGCTGTTCCTAGTACGAGAGGACCGGAATGGACGCACCCCTGGTGCTCCTGTTGTCACGCCAGTGGCATAGCAGGGTAGCTATGTGCGGACAGGATAATCGCTGAAGGCATCTAAGCGAGAAGCCCCCTTTAAGATGAATTTTCCCATTTGTAAGATGTAAGATCCCATGTAGACCACATGGTTGATAGGATGGATGTGTAAGCGCTGTGAGGTGTTAAGCTAACCATTACTAATAGATCGAGTGAATTTTTAGAAAATGCAATTTATAACAATACATTTCAAGCTAGTATTCAGTTTTCAAAGAACAATCCAAAAAAACTAATCTGGTGGTTATAGCATAGAGGTCACACCTGTTACCATGCCGAACACAGAAGTTAAGCTCTATTACGGTGAAAATATTGCAATAGCGAGAAGATAGCAAGCTGCCAGTTTAATTAAGAACCTTAGGGTTCTTTTTTGTTATTTAATCGTGGGTTCTTTTTTGTTATTTAATTAGAAATTATAATATAATTTAATACAGGTATAGAAAGTGGTGTTTAAATGAAAGATAAAAAATTTATAATATTTTCTGACTTAGATGGAACATTATTACATGATGATCATAAGTTTTCAGACAAAACTATCGAAGTTGTTAATAAACTATACGATAATGGAATTTATTTTGTTCCTGCAACAGCTAGAACTCTTAAAGATTTAAAACAAAAAGCAGCTATGTTAGGAATAGATAAAAAAGGTGGTATTATTGCAGCAAGTAATGGGGCTCAAATTTATGATTTTAAAACCGACTCTTTTATTGTTAATAAATATTTACCAAAAGAATTAATTGAAGAAATTTTTGAAAGATATTATAATAAGTTTTTTGCTAAATTAAATTTCTATTCAACTGATTCATCATATGTTTTTGCTGAAGGAAAAAATAGTAAATTTTGAGCGAATACAATGGGATTAAGATATGTTGTTGCTACATCTCCAGATGAAGTTGATGAACCAGTAACTCACTTATATATAGTTACAAATCACAAGGCAACTGATGAAGAAAAATTAAACGAATATAACTATTTAAAAGAGAAATATTCTGATCGCTATAAAGTAGATAGTTATCATAACAACAGAGTTTTTGATATTTCTACTAAAGGTCTTGATAAAGGAAATATCGTTAAAGAAGTTAAAAAATACCTAAATTTAGGCGATGATGTTCATTCTTATGGGTTTGGTGATGGACACAATGATATTCCATTATTGAAAGCTTGTGATACAGGTGTTGCTATGAAAAATGGTTTTGAAGACATAAAAGCACAAGCAGATGATGTTACTGAATTTACAAATGCTCAAGATGGAGTTGCTAGATATATTATTGATAAAATTATTAAAGAAGATTAAGAGGTTATTATTATGGCAGAAATGATTAAAATTACTTCAGTAGAACAATTTAACGAAGAAATTAAACAAGGAAAAGTATTGATTGATTTTAATGCTACTTGATGTGGACCATGTAGAATGTTAATGCCACTAGTTCATGAATTAGCTTCAAAAACTGAAGGCGTTAAATTCTTAGATGTTGATGTTGATATCAACCGTGAAATAGCTAAAGAATACAGTGTTATGTCAATTCCTATGTTAGCTGTTTTAGAAGATGGAAAATTAGTTAACAAACACGTTGGATTTGCTAGTCCAGAAAAATTACAAGAATTAATTAAATAAGAAAAAGTCAGATTAATCTGACTTTTTCTTATTTTTTAGAAACGTTTAAAGCTTCAAATCCTTTTTGACCTTTTGCTAGTTTATAACTAACTTTATCACCTGAATTAATATTTTTAATATCTTCAGAATTAATATTTGAATAATAAACAAAAACATCTATTCTCTCAACATCATCAACTATAAAGCCAAAACCTTTTTCTCTATCAAATCATTTAATATTACCTGAATTCATACATTTACCTCCAATCTGTTTTATTAATTTAAGATTGTAGTAAATATAAATATAACATAAATCTTTTAATAATAACTTGATTATATATTAGTTAGAAAAATATAATTGATAATTACAGAAAATAAAAAACACCTTAAGGTGTTTGAAAATTACATTGAACAATTATTGTTTGAATTTTTATAAGCAATTACTTCAATTTCTATGGCGGCATCTTTTGGTAAAGCTGCAACTTGAAAAGCACTTCTTGCTGGTTTGTGACTTTCAAAGTATTCTTCATAAAGTTCGTTAACTTTTGAAAAACTATTAATATCTTTTAATAAAACTAAAGTTTTAACAACGTCATTTTTTGTATATCCTGCTTCTTTTAAAATAGCATCAATGTTTGCAAAAACATTTTTTGTTTGTTCAACTAAACATTCTGGTAATTGCATTGTTTTTGTATCTAATCCCAATTGCCCTGATAAGTATAATGTTCCATTACAAATTTGAATTGCTTGTGAGTAAGGTCCAATGGCTTTTGGTGCATTATCTGTATTAATTACTTTCATTTTCATATCCTCCTAGTTTAATTTTAAAACTTTTTTCAATCTATTTACTAAGTCGTTAAGTTCTTCTTTAGGACAAGCTATGTTCATTCTAAATCAATTTTTTTCAGCATTATAGAAGTTTTCGCCTATGTTTACAACCTGAACTTTTCACAATTTTGTAACTAGTTATTAATAATGAAGTGTAAACCCTTTATTTAAAGGGTTTTTATTTTGAAAAAACACCAGCTTTATTTTGAAAAAACACTAGATTTTTACCGTGGGTTTTCAAACAAAATGAACCTTTAAATTTTTAAGTTATAATAATCTTATCAAAGGAAATTAGAAAATTAAACTAATCCAATAAGCCTAATTTTTCTTTGAGTTCGAATGATATGCGATAACATTCATTCTTAACACCTGAGACAAGTCCTGATAGTTCATCGACTACTTCACTGGGCAATCCACTTGGGTGTTTTTTAATGCTGTTAAGAGTCTTATCTAATACAGTATGAATTCATCTTGTTTTATTTATTGTTCCTAGGGTTTTTAAATCATGTTTTCTTTCTTCATCTAATTGTTTTCTTTTTGCTATATCAGCTATCCCTCAATCATGAGATCCTTTTTCTAATATTTCAGCTTTAAAACGCATAGTTTCTGTTCTAAAGTAGAACTTCTCATCTGCACCTATAACAAATTCAATACTTTCTTTTTTGTTGAACTTATATCTCTTCCCATTTTCATCAAATGCAGCATAATAATTTTTTTGATATTCAACCACTCCATTCATAATTTTTCTTTTAATA
>NZ_LFYS01000005.1:0-22772 GCF_001199495.1 Mycoplasma sp. HU2014
TATATAAGGTATATAACTCTATGTTTGATTGAATTTTGGTTTGTGGGTATCTTTTCAGTTGGGGTTTGAGTTAGTTACAAAGTCACAAAAGTAAATAACTTTTGATGTATCTCAATTTGATATGTTCTGATTAAAACTTTCTGCTCGACTAAACATGAAACTCATATCAGTTACTTTTGAAGTGTTAAAATTAGAGATATTTGTATTGAATCTTTTAGCATTGTAAAACATAAAACTCATATCAGTTACTTTTGAAGTGTCTCAGTTTTCGATACCTTGTATTTTTGTATTTATGTTCTTTCAAAAAGCAAATTTCAAGCTTGTAATGTGCTTAGGTAGTTCACTAGGTACTTTTTTAGTCTTATAATGAAAAGATTGAATTTCAACTACACCGTCTTCATTTGTAAATCAACCGATTTCTAAGCATTCGGTGAAATCTGAGTTGTATTTTGGGTTTTTGTAAAGGTTTTGGTTGTTCATATTTTGTATCCTTTCTAGGGTATATAAGGTGTATAAGGTATATAACTCTATGTATGTTTGTAGAATGATTTGTTATCAATGAAAAAGTTTTTTTGAGTTCATTGTTCTTTATCAACTTGATTTAATTCATCATTGATTCCAAAAATCTTTGCGTCTAAATCATCTAAAGCAGATAAAATTTGAGCTTCAAGAGTCTTTGGTTCAACAGGTGAACCAAACTCATTTTTACCGTGACTTGCTAATATCATATGTTGAAGTAAAGTAACATATTTTTCGTCATCTTCATTTGTAAAACCAAGGTGTTCAGCCATTTTATCAATTTCAGCATTACCTATAGAAATATGTCCTAATAACTTACCTTGTAAACTATAATCACTACCAGTTACATCAGAAATTTCAATAACTTTACCTATATCGTGTAATATAGCTCCACACATTAGTAAATCTCAATCAGTTGATGTATATTGATAGTTTGGTTTTAAAGCTAAGGCGTTTTTCACAAGTGTGTAGCTGTGTCAAAATAAACCACCATTTAAATTGTGATGAATTCTTAATCCACCTGGGTAATTTAAAAAATCTTGTTCATATTTTTTAAGTAAATTTAAAGTAATTTCTCTATAAACTTTATTTTTAACTTTCTTTATAAGTGAAATTAAATAATTGTATTCTTTGTTTGTATTTAGAACACTTGATTTAGTAAAATCATCAACT
Source organism: Mycoplasma sp. HU2014 (assembly GCF_001199495.1). Lineage (GTDB taxonomy): Bacteria > Bacillota_I > Bacilli_A > Mycoplasmatales > Mycoplasmataceae > Mycoplasma. The sequence goes on from NZ_LFYS01000005.1 coordinate 1,192, forward strand.
GATAAGTCATATTTAGATAATTCAGTTTCATTTATAATTTGATATTTTCTTACAATAAGTTGGAGTTTTGATTGATATTCATCTAAATCACCTGATGAAATTAAAATATAAGAATTTGGTGTAATTTTTTCTTTATCAATTTCTTTACAATTTCACAATTTTGCTTGTAAAGTTTTTGTTCTATCAAATAAAGTAATTGATAAAAATTCCTTATTTGATGAAGTTATTGAAGTTTTCACTTCTTTAATTTTTGCTATTGTAGAAATATTTTTACTAGGTGTTGTTAGTTGGTTAAATTTTTGCATTTTATTCTCCTTTAATTATTTGTCAGATTCTGCTAATATGTTTATTATTTTTGTCGAGTCGTGTTTCACACAATCTTTACAAGGAAGTGTTTTTCCATCAGGTAAAACGATTTTGTTATCATGTGTACATTTTTTCATAAGCATTTCTCCTTTGTTTATTTGATATCTTTTGAATAGTTATTTTGTTTCTTCTATTTCTGGTTTTTTTATAATGTTTTCAATTCAGTCTAATAAAACATCCTTATTAAATTGGTTGATAAATTTGTATATTACTTCTAAATCAGTAATGTGGTTTCAATCGTTGGGGTCTGAACCATAAATACTTACATATACATTTGAATCTAAGAAATATGGTTCTCCATATTCTTCAATAGCAAGATTAAATTCATCTTCATCAATGTCATAAACTTCTTTATCTAAATCAGGAAGAAGTTTTTTAGTTTTTATATCAATAATTGTTTCTAATTCAACACAATCAAGATCTGAAAGAGTCTTATCTCATTCTTCTGAAACTATAGCATCCGGAATTGAAGAAGTGATTTCGTTTATATTCTCATTAGCAACATAATCACAAATCTTTTCTAAAACAACAAGCTGTTCTCAATTTAAGGAATTGCAAAAGAAAAGTTCACCAATTATATCAAATATTGCATTTTCATATGAGTAATCAAATTTACAGTACACCCTTTGTAAGTTAGATGAAATTGATTCTAAAGTTTTGATAAATTCTGGAGAATTATTTTTAGAACATTTTAGATAAGATAAATAAAGTAAATAAAGACGTACTTCATCAGAAAAATATTCATAATTTTGAAAATCATTTAATTGATATTTTTGTTCTAGATTTTCAATAAAACAACCTATTGAATCAAACAATTTTTGAAGTTTTGCTTTTTTTCATTCTTCAGGCAATTCAACTTTAAAGTCATCTAAAATACAAGCAAATCTAAAGAATTTATCATCATCTTCATCAAAAGAATTAAAATATGCTTCTTTTAAATCATAATTATTTGTATTATAAACATGATTTGCTGAATAATTGTTTGCAAGTCATTCTGTTCATTCATCTTCAGTGATTGATTCACCTTTTCAGTTATCAATTATTAGTTCTTTTAACATTTGGTTAAAATCTTTTGTATTATTCATAATTAGTTAACTCCTTTTTAAATTTTTAGTTTTTTTATTTGTTCAATAGTTGATTTGATTTGTTCAACTATTTTGCTTAAAGAATTATCAAATAATTTTGAGATTTCTTTTTCAAGTTCACTTATATCAGTTTTAATTGATTGATTTGTTGAAAAACATATATATAAATACTCTGTATAAATTGCTTTTTTGATTATTGAATAAAAGGATTCTTTATAGTCTTTTTGATATTTTTTAGAAAAATCATCTTCTAATAAGTCCTTTATTAAATTATCTAAACAACCAGAAAAACCATAAAATTGAAAGTCTGAAAATTTAAATTTTTCATCTAAGCTGTCAAGTAATTTTCTTTTGAGTTTTTTTTAGTTCCTTTTCTTGCTGAGAAATTTCATAAATTTTTAATAAATCTGATTCTATTTTTTTGTTCATAGTTAGTAAGTCCTTTCTGGTTAATAGATATATAAGTTATATAAGATATATAACTTATATAACTTTATGTTTGATTGAATTTTGGTTTGTTAAACTGTTTTTAATTTGTTGATAGATATCAATGATAAGTTCTTTAGGTATACTTGAACGTCTATCATATCCATGAATGTGAATCATTTGTTTTGTTTTAATGCGTTTATGTTTTAGATTAAGTTCAACATTTGATTTAAATATAGTAGGTTTTAAACTATACTCTTTGTCATAATTGTTATAGTAAGTTAAGTTATTAATGTGGTATCAATTTAAAAATAAATGTAGATATTCTCAAATTTTTGAAGATTGCGGGTTTTCAATTACTCAGGCTTTTGGTTGAAATGTTTCTATTATTTTAATTGTTGCTGATGATGTGGAAAATCCATTTAATGTAGTTGCAAATCGCTTGTAGAAGTCACGTTTTAAGTTAGGTTTGCAAGTGTTATTATGATTTTTATATCAAGACTTATTTCTTAATACTCAATAGTGAGATTTGGTTTGAGTTAACATTTTTTGTTGATTATCAGCTATACTTCAACTCTCACAAGGTGGAGAAGCTAAAATGATATCAGGAGCTGGTAATTTTTCTAATTCTTTAATAAGATTAGGGTTTTGAATTGATAAGTCAATGTTAATAACACCAGGTTTTTTGTTAATTCCTATACTATAAATTTTTACTTCTTTGAAGTCTTTTAAAGCATTATAGTAACTCATTTGTCCATCATCAAATAATGCTCAAATTACCATTTATTTTCCCTTTTCATTTAATCTTTTGTTTCATTTAACCATTAAGCTTTGAGTTTGAAAATAACATTCTTTACAGTTTATGATTTCTGAATCTTGATTGTGTTTTTCAGTAAATAAAACAATTTGTTTTGCTAAGTTTATTAATTCTTCTTTTAAAAATAGTAAGAACTCATCTTCTTTGAAATCAATTCTATTGTTTCAAAAATCATCAATTTCTGTTAAGTAGTTAGTTTTTGGGTTTGACATTGGTTTAGAATCCTTTCTGGTTTTGTTTTTGTTTAATACATCTGATAAGTTTTCACAAAAATCTAAAAAAATGATAGATAAAGCAAATAAAAAAGAAGCAATGAATACAAAAATAAAGAAAAAAACATATAAAGGAAGTTCAGGATATAATTTTCAAAGTAAAAAAACACTATAAAATGGTATTAATGGGAAAATTACTAAAAATAGAAAGAGTTGAAATAATATTAGAAGTATTACAAATGGTTGATTATAAGATAGGTTTTTTTGTATTGTTGATTTAATTTTTTTGATTATTTTTTGATTAATATTTATGTAAGTAAATCCTGCTTTTTCTAATTCTTGTTTAGCATTTTCATATTTGTCTTTTAACATGTAAAAATAAAAAAAGAAAAATGATAGGAAAATAACTAAATTGACAATTAAAAGAATCGAAAGTTGATCATTAATTTTAAAATTGGGTATTATTGTTTTTCAAGATGAAAACAAATTATGGTAACAAACAATAAGGGAAGCTAATGAACCTAAATAACTTAAAGGTAAAAATAAATATTTTATAAATATAGATGATCAATAAATGAATTTAGCTTTTGTAAGTGATTTTATATACTTTTTTCTTTCTTTAGTGTTTAAATTGAGGTTTTTAGTTTGGTGTTTAAATAATGCAAACATATTTGTAATTGTTTTTCATCTGTTGCTCAAGTTTCTAAACGTTCTAACATATCTTCTAGTTGTTTGGTTAGTTTAATATCTTTTTTTATTTTTGCTTGAGTTAAACAATTGTTTAAAATAATTTTTATAATTTTTGTTTTATATTTTTTTCATCAAGTTTTTTAGTTTCTTCTTGTTGTTGTTTTGAAAGTTTGTTTGCATTTTGGATAGTTGCATATACTTTTCTATGGATTAGTGCTAACAAAAAATTTAGAATTAAAGGAAGTGAAAAAGGAATTAAAAGAACTAATGATTTATAGTAAAAGAACAAAATCATTGATAAACCTGAAAATGCAAAAAAAGATCAAATTAAGATTATTAACAAGGATTTGAAAAATATTATTTTTTTTAATTTCTTTTGACTCATATTTTTCCTTTCTGGGGGGGGTATGAGGTATATAAGTTATATAAGGTATATAACTTTTAAGAGTAGTTATTTATTTGTTGACTTATGGTGCTTGTTTTCAATAAATTAATGTATTGTTAAGCATTTCTTTTACATTTGTAAATAAAATTTGTTTTTTCTCATCAAAACTTTGGTTTGAATATAATGGTGTTGAATTTAAAATATTATTAAAAACAGTTTCAACATTTGTAACTTTTATTGATTGATGACATTCTTCACATAAAAAACTTAATTTAATGTAAATCTTTGCGTCTATAATGTTTAGATATTGTTTTTTTACAAGTTCTGTTTTTTCTATACCATTTAATTTACTTTCAATATCTATTTCTTTGTAAATTCAACTGCCATTTAACAATTCTTTATGCTGATTATGATTAATAAAAATTATTTCTAGCATCTATCTTTTGTAAATGGAATTAGGTTAGTTTTTTGGAATTAAAGCAGATTCTAATTCATCTAAAATAAATGATAAATTTTTTAGATAAGATAAAGTGACGATCAAACTTTCAAATTTACTATCAAATATTCAATCACCAGAGTTTTCTATATCAGGATTTACTTCACCATCTAAAGATGAAGCTTCTAAAAATTCATTAACATAAATACTTAATAAGCATTCTTCTAAATGTGAGAGAGTTGAAGTTACATTATCAAAAATTCTTTTTAAGTAAGATAAGTCATCATAATCAAAAACTTCTTGGTTAAAAAGTTCATTTGTTTGTTCTTTTCAATTATTAATAGTAGGTTTCAAATCATTATATTTTTCTTCTGTTTTATCATCAGAAAAGACGTGATTTTTAAAGTTTTTAATCATTGTTAAACAAGAACTATTAAATTTTTGAATAATGATTTTTGCAGTTGAAGTTAGCACAGGGTTAACATCATAAATGTATAGTGCTGACATAATTGGTATCCTTTCTTTTAATTACTAATCTTCTAAAAGTTTTGTTTTTTCTAAATTATTTGGTAGATCTATTTTTAAATTTGCTATGCAATCTTTTTTTGTATTTTGATATTTTTCAGATAATAAAGCAAAAGTATCTGCTAAGTAAATATCTTTTACATTATAGAAATTTAAAAATTTAACTTTTTTATTTTCTTTGTCAACTAAAACAAATTCATAATCCTCAGGAAGACTTGTTGTTTTCTTTCTAAGTTCTATTCATTTTTCAGGATTTGAAAACTTATAAAGTGAATAAATAGAATAATTTGTTTCTAAGTGTTGCTTTAATTCTTCATTTAATTCAAAGTTTTCAAAATTTTCATCTAAATATTCATCAATTTTAGTTACAATCTCAAGGTTTTGTAAATCTTTTGGTATTTCAAGTTTTATTTCTTTATTATTCATTTTTTTAAGTCCTTTCATTTGTTATTAACAATTCAGTTGTTTTAACTCCCTTACCCCTACCAGAAACATTGGTTTTATCAATAACAGTGATTTTTCAATCTTTGTATAACTCTCTTATAAATGGTTCATCATTATAACTAATAACCATTTTTATATCTTGTTTTAGTTCTGATAAATATTTATGTAAATCAAGATGGTCTTGAGTTAAAAAAAGACTTGATGTATAAACCTTCTTTATCGTAATAAGGAGGATCAACATACATTTTTGTTACATTATAGATAAATTCTTTTTTTATAATTTTGTTAAGTATTTCTTTGTAGTCAAAATGAACTATGTTTGTAGAATTAAGAATTTGGTTATATTTTTCTACTTTCTTAAGTCATCCACGTCTAAGTCTTTTAATAAAATATTTTGTTCTTGCTAGCGTAAAGTTTTTTCGGTTACCTTCAAAACTTAAAATATTTTCAAGAGCATATTCTAAATCTAAAGGTAAAATGTTATCAAAATCATTGATTATTGTTGAACAATTAAATAAATGTTTTGCATTAACACTAAGAATTGAACTTCCAGCAAATAAATCTAAAAAGACATCAGATGAATTTAAATCTAAAAGATTAAAGATTTTATTTAGCATTCTGAATTTTGAACCATAATAACTGATAACGGGTTGTATTTTTTTAGTTTGTTTTTTCTTTTTTTGAACCTATTTTGAGTGTTTTGTTTAACACATAATTTTAATTTTTTATAGTTATTTAATTCATAAATACCAAACTTATTAAAAATCTCTTTTACTTCATCTTTTGTAATTTGTTCATCTGTTTTATTAATGTTTTTATCTACTAAATCTAGTAATGATTTTGCTACATTAGAGTCTAATTTTGAAATAGAAACTATATGTTTAATAGCATTGTTACTAAATTTATTATTTATATCTAAATCATTTAAAAGCATTATATTTTCTTTAAATTTGTTAGATTCTATTAAGAATTTAAAATCAAATTTGTTGGTGATTTTTTTAGATATTTTTTTATCACTTCTAGTTAAACAAATAAATCTAAAGTTGTTTAATTCTTTAAGGGTTGTTGATTCAAATTCAATGTTTGATTCATTACTAATCTTTTTAAGAATTTTATTTATCTTTTGTAATTTCTTTTTAAAAATATAATTAATAAATTTCAATGATTTTGAATTTAGTTTCTCTAATTCAAATAAAAATATAGTTTCTGTTGTGTCTTTTCTAGAAAAATCAAATAAGTTTTTAATTTCAATTTCATCGGAAGATTTTTTATATGAAATACTATTTGAAATAAAGTAATCATTTAAGAAATTGTAAATTTCATTTTTATCTAATTCAGATTGATATTCTATTAATACAAATGGAAAAGAAAAATTGTGTTGTTTGTGTTGTTCAACAATTCTTGTTAATTCACATTCAAATTGTTTTAGTTTTATGTTTTTCATTTATGAAGTAAGTCCTTTCTGGTTTGTGGGTATTAGGTATATAAGTTATATAAGGTATTGTTTTTGAGATTGTAGTTTAAGTTGATTTATATTCATTCAATAGTTGTTTTTCATATTTTGATAAGACAAAATCATTTGCTTGATATCTAATTGCTTTATACATTTGTTCTGGTGTTAGGTTGTTTTCAAATTTAACTAGAAATTGTAAATCTTTGTCTTTAATATATTTCATAAATTAGATATCCTCTCTATTTGATTTGTTTATTATTTTTTATATGTGTTTTTGTAAAATTTAAGGTAATTTTTATAAGTTTTATTTATTAGCTCTTGGTATAAGTAAATATCAATTCATTTGATATTTGGTTTAAAATATGACTCAATTTCATTAATTAGAAATAATTTAATAAAATCAATATATTTTTTATGTTCATATTATTAATTCCTTTCTTCTAATTGGTTTAGATTGTATTTTTCATCTCAGGTTATAGGACTAAAAGGTTCTGATTTTGTTTCTGTAAGTAACTTTTGAAACTCATCATTTAACAGTTCAAAATCTAGTTCTAATTCTTTACAAATTTGTTCAAGCAATATTAATGTTTGACTTTCAGTGATTGAACCAGAGTCACTTGATGAATAAATTCAATATTGTTTTAAAAAGTCAAGATTATTGAATAATTTAGGAGTGTTTAAAACCATTTTTGTTAATGTTATATAATTCAAACGATCATCAATTAGATAAGTATGACACTGCCACGCCTTTTTATTTTGATAAATAGTTTCAATTGAATGAAAAATTGTCAATCTTAGTTTGTCTTTTCATTGTTTAAGTTTTTCGTAATCAAATTTCATATTTTTTCTCCTTTTTATCTATACTCTGTTATGTTAAAACCATTTAAATGTTCAATTTTTGATGAATTGTATTGAAATTTATTTGGTTGGTTTGAATGAGTAAAATATTGATAGTATTTCTTTATTGAATAAACAGGTTGGATTAGTTCAATATTAAATATTTGTTTGATAATTGTTTTAGCAGTTGTATAGTCAACATCTTTTTCAAAACATAAAATTGAATGTCTATGCAGTTTTTTAAGATTACCATTTTTGTCTAAATCTTTATCGTGAATTATTGTTGCAACTTTCACAATAAATGGAAGTTTTGATAAACGTTCTTTTCAATCTAAATGTTCACTTTCACCTGGATAAGAAATCACACACCATTCTTTTTGTTTACTAGTTTGTCAACTCATTTTTTGATTTATTTATTATTTAATTTTGAAAAAGTGATTAGGTTATTTTATTTGTAATTTCTTCAACAGGTGATTGGTTTGTATTAGTTGTTGAGTCTTGATATTTAATTAAGATGTTGCTAAAAACTTTATCTAATTCAGTTTCATTTAATTTATCTATTTTAGTTATAAGTTCTTTTTGAGTTTTTATTTGATCTTTTAATCTCATGTTTTGAACAATTAATATGCAAGATAAAGTAATAAAAATGAAATAAATTGATAGTAATACTATAATAGGAATGATAATTGTTTGATTGTTCATAGTTAGTTAGTCCTTTCTGGTTTGTGGGTATTAGGTATATAAGTTATATAAGGTATATAACTAAGTTTTTTTGTCTAATCATCATCCTCATCATCAAATAATTCACTTTCATCTGCATGTTGATTTGTGGTAAAGTGTATATTCTCTTTTTCTAACTCGGTAAGATTTAATTCAAATGAAAATTTTTGTATTTTTGCTATTGCAAATAAGTATTGAAATGTATCTGCAAGTTTTAAAAACTTTTTCTCTTCAGGTGTTAAACCACCATATTCTTTAAACATTTCATCAATTGTTTCAATGTCTTTTGAATCTAACTTACCAACAAAAAGATATTGCATATTTCTTAAGATTCCTTCTGTTTTATTTTTTACTTCTTCTGAAGTTCAAAAATCAGTTGGATTTTGAGTTGAAATTAGAGTAGAAATACTGCGTTTACGTCCACGTTTAACTAAGTCTGAAATAAAATCTAAAGCAACAGGATTTGCTGGATTAATGAATTTATGTCCTTCATCAAAAACAATAACAGTTTGTTTTTTATCATTAAGTTCAATTATTTTCTTTTTAAGTTCTTTTATTTTAGGATTTCTTTCATTTTCTTCAGTTAGTTCTTTTATTTTTTTATTTAATTTACGAATTGGTTTTTCTAAATCTACTCAATTAACATCAATGTATTTTTTTATATAAGTAGTTGCTAAAACACTTTGAGCATTAATTAAAGTTTTATTGTTTTTGTCATATAGTTTATTACAGTCTAAAGTGATTAGTTTATTTGACAAGTCAATGGTTGTATGTCCATTTCATAATGAAGCATAACTACCAAAACCTATAAATTCTTTCATAAATAATAAGATCTTAAATTTTGTTCGTTTTGTGATTTCGTTTTCATCTAGTTTTTCTAATTTTTTATATAAATCATCAAAAGTTGGAAAATCAGTATTTTTTCATTCTTGAACAGGTTTATTGTAGAATTCAGATTCTAGATATAAATCAATTAACTCATTAGCGATAATTAAACGCTCTTCTTTAGTTAATTCTGGGTATAATATTGCAATTCAATTTTCAAAAAAGTCTTTATGATTTTGTAAGATTAGATCTTTTGATTCATATATAAATTCATCATTATTATCAGAATTGTCATTTTCATCTTCTGCTTCTTTGACTCAAGAACCGAAAGGTTGAAGTGGGTTAATTCTGTTAGCATAACCATTAGAAAGATCCATTCATTTACCATCAAATAATTTTGTTAATTGTTCATATTCTGATTCAACATCAAAGATAATTAGTTTTTTATCCAAAGCAATTGAAAATAATAGAATTTTGTTTAATAAAGTTGATTTTCCACTACCTGTTGTTCCTAAAACCAAACCAGAGTAAGATTTTCTTTGCTTGTCTTGTGTATAGTGCTTGAATTGGTCTAAAACTAATGGTTCAAAAGTTTCAGTTGTTCAACCTAAAGGAATACCTTTTAAATCATTTAAATTTGATAAAACAAACGGAAATGAAGAAGCTAGTGTACTACAAGGGATCTCTTGACCAAAATCTACCATTAAGGTTCTCTTTCCATTTAAAATAGCATTTTTATATCCGTTTTGTTGTTGGTAGTAAAGTTCATTCACATAAAAACCGGTTTCTTTTGCTCTTGTTTGACATTTTTTTTGATTTTTTAATATTTCATTTTTGCTTAGTCCATAACTAATAAAATTTACATCGATACTTCTAAGTTTTTCTTCTTCTGAAGCTATTTGGTTAATTAATTCATCATAAATTTCTAAATTACCATCAATTTTTCTATCAGTTATAACCCTTTTTTGACTTAAGATAGTTTGATTAGCTTTATTCTTGTTTAAAGCACGTGCTATATCACTTTCTGCTTTACTAATATCTAAAGGAGAAACATTAATGATCATTGTGTCATCATTTCCATTAAATAGATCTAGTCAACAATCTTCAGGTATGTGTTTATATTTAGACATTATTTGAAATGATAAATAAAGTTTTTCTTCATTGCTATTAGAAACAACCATACAATTTGGTTCAAATTTAATTTTTGGATAAGTTAATAATAAGCCTATGTTATTTTCAAGTTTATCAATTTGTTCTTCAGTATAATCTTTTATTTGATAAGGGTTTAAAATATTTTTAATTAAATTAACTAATTTATATCTATTTAAAAATTTTGGTGAAAAACCAATTGAATTAAATCTTTGTTCTATGTATTTTATTGTTTTTGATAATTCTTCTTTATTTTTTGAATAAAAAGTTAGATAAAATTTTTTAATTTCTGTTGATCCAAAGTTTTTTAATTGTTCTATATAATCATCAATTTGTTTGACTTTCAAAGGATTGTTTTTAATTGATTTTTGCTTTCTTTTTAGATAATTAATATTATTTTTGAAATCTAAAATAGATGGTAATGAAATAATTGAATATTCTAGATCAATTTGTCTAAAAACATTAGCTAATTGTTCAAGTAATTGTTCTTGTTTATCATCTGAAAGCAAATTATAGTTAATACCGTTTATTTCAAGTCCAGTCATATATAACCCTGTTTTAGTTATTAAAAAATCACCATCTAGTTTTTCATATATATTTGTTGATAAATTTATTTTTTTATCAAGAGAAATGAGGTCTGGATCATTATTATTTGATTCTTCATCAATAATTACATAATTTTCAAAAAATACTTTTTTAGAAAATTTAAATGTAACAAAGTAAATGATAAGTTTTCAAAATTTTTGACCTTTAAATTCTAAAAATAAACTAATTATCCCTAATATAGAAATTAAACTAAAAAATACTTTTGCAACAAGACGAGGAAATATAAGATTAAATAAGAATGGAAGTGGAAAACATAAAGCAATGATAATAAAACATTCAATAATTGTAAAATCAAGAAAAAGTTTAATTTTATTTGAGTTAAAACGCTTTGGAATAATTTTTATATTTCTACTCATTTTTTTGCCTTTCTATAACAATGATTCGCCAATTAAACTTAATATGATTGCTATAGATAAGAAAGGTCATCCAATCCACAAAAGTACTTTTTTAGGTCTTTTATAATTTATTTGTTTATCTATGTTTAGTTTTTCATTTATTTTTTGCTGTCTTTTAAATCGTAATTCTGCTAAAAATTTTTTAAAAAGATAAACAAAGATTAAGATGAATGCAATCATAGCAATTATTGTTGAAATAAATATTAATATTTGTGAAGTTGATAAATCCATTTTTATGCCTCTTTTGATTTATTTTGTTTATTTTTGATTTGTTTTTGAGGTGCTGGAGATGATTTAATTAAAAAGAAAAGTTTTCTAAAAAATAAGATTAAAAAATGAAACAAAATTCACACAACTATTTTTCATTCTTTTCTTTTCAAGCATTTCTCTTTTTAACTTTTCCTTCAGTTTTTTTGATTTGTTGATTTAAGTTTTTAATTTTGTCAAATTCAGCTTTTCGTTTTAAAATTGAAGCTTTATCAGTTGCTTTAGTTAATTTACCAGCAGCAGATCTTGCATTAGTTCTTTTAGTTTTTAGAGTTGATAATTTATTTTCATTTATAAATCCCATTGCAGCACCCACTTTTGAACCTTGGAACATGTTACTTGCAGCATTTTTAGCTATCATTTTTCCTGTTGCTCCAACAAGACCAAGTCAACCACCACCAATGGCAGCTCCTTTTGCTAGACCTAGTCCAGTTTTTGCTGCTTTACCTACTAATCCACCAGTTCTTTTTGAAATGAGTGACATTTTTCCACCTTTTGTTGGAGTTAAAGTTGATTTTTCTTTACCAAATAAAAGATTTTTTGAAAATCCACCCATTGTTGCTAGTCCTGAAGCAAGTTTTCCACTTAATGATTTTTCAAAAGGAGAAGAAACTCCTTCACCTGATCCAAATAGTTTTAAAATTCAATCAACTATTGGAGTGACATTTTCAGATAGAGCTGCAAATACAAACAACATAAGAACCTTAATTGCAAGTGGTGGTAATTCTGATTGATTTGAAAAACTTACCATTATTTCACTCATTAAAAATGAGAAAACAAGAATCATAAAATTAGCTAAAAAGTTTTCGCCAAATTTTTGCTTTACTTTTGTTTGTCATATTGTTATTTTGTTCATATTATCTAGAGTCATGAAAAGTACAACTAAAGGAGAGATTATAAATAAGTTGAATAATCAAAATATTGAAAATAAAACCATTTCGATCATTTTAATTGCAAATTTAAATGAGAAAAATATACCAACTCAAGCAATAACAAAATTGAAATTTACTATTGCTTCATTTGATAAAGCAAAATTATTTGCGGAATAATCAATAACATCCAATAAGTTTAAACCAGGTTTAAACACACTTATATGAAAAATAAGGTTTGCTAAATTAAATGAATTGGACAAATGAGATTTTTCAATTGCTTTATTTATTATCAAGTTCAAGGTTGCATATCCATAAAATACAGCAGGGATAATTAAAATTATCACAATCCCAATAAATAAATTTTTTATAGAATTAGTTAACTTTTCATATGATGAAGCGTTAGACTTCATTGTTAAATATAATCATCTTCCAATTAAAGCAACTAAACCCACAAAAGAAGTAAGATATAAAACAAATTCAAAAAATGGAGTTAGGTTGTCAAACGTGAAGCCACCACCTGGAAAAATTAAATTTATTATCATTTTTGAATTAAAAAAACCAATTAGTTTAAATGTTGCATTCAATATAGATAAAGGTGCTTGAGTGGTTATGTTAAAAATTATTTTATAAAAAGGAATAAGAAAAAAGTTCATTTTCTATTTTATTTCTTTATGATGAAACAACAGCGGATCAAATTGAATAAGCAATCATAGAAGTAACAATAGCTATAACACAACCCTTGATTCCTGCTCTAAATGTTGCTATTCCTGTAGAACTGTTTTTTTTGCTAGAAACCATTAAACCAATTGAACAAGCAAGCAAACCACCAACAAACACCATTGTAAGAAGAATCATAATTTCTGGAGAAGAAGCATCAATTTCAAAAGTAAATACATTAATAATTGATCGTAATAAATTTTTTAAATAAGATTTATGTTGGGAGGCATTAAAAAATGTTAAAAATCAGTTCATAGTTAGTGAGTCCTTTCTATTTATTAGGAGTTTTGCTGTTATAGAGAACAAGACAACCGAAGAGTGGTGTGAAAATAAGAAAAAAACAAACGACAATATGACAACTATTTAATTTTTTCTTATCCTCTATAACAACAAAACCCTTAATTTGGTTTTGTTTTTTTTATTGTTTTGGTTCTAAAAGGTTTAATAATGCTTCGTGATATATTCGAGAACGATTGAAAGTAAAACCAGTGTTAGATTCTTTTAATTTTTTTGAAAGTTTTTCTTCTAGTTCAACAGTTGGTTTTGAAAGAGAAATACAGACTTTTTTTGTTTTGGATTGTTTATTTTTTATTCTATAACCAATAAATTCTTCACTTAATAAATCTGACATTATAAAATTCCTCTTTCTTTTAATTCTTCTACCAACTTTAAGAAAATATCTTTTCACCAAACAAGTTCAAACATTCTTTTTTGTCCTCTATTTGGTGAATTTTCAATTGTTTTTTTAGTTGGAATAATTGTTTTTAAAAGGTATTGACCAACATCTTTTTCTAAGAGTTTTTTAGTTACTTTATGTTGCTTTGTTTTTGGGTCAAAATTATTTAAAAGTACAGCTTTGATATTATTAGGTAAATTTCTATTACTAGTAGCTTTACTCCAATTTTTATTTCTTTCAAGTAGTAAACGTTTAGAATCAGAAGAACCATCAGATACAAGAATTATTGAATCTGCAAATTTATAAGATATTATTGTTGGTTTTTCTCAACCTGGTTTTACATCAAAAAAGATATAATCAAAATTGTTAAAAATTTCTTTTTCTTTTTCTATAAAACTATCTTCCATATCAGGAATTTCAAAAGGTGGTATTGCTCTATTATCAGCTGGTAATATCCAAACATTTTCTTCTAATGTTTTTATAACCTCAGGTTTTTCATAAGGTTGAAGCATTTTAAATGATTCTAATAACATAGAGTCAGTAAAGTTTCAAGTTATTGATCGTTGTGTATCAAAATCAATTATTAATACTTTTTTTCCTTGTTTTCCTAGATATATAGCTAGATTTGTTGTTAAAAGTGTTTTACCTACTCCACCTTTATTGTTATGAAACAATTTTTTTATATTTTTTAGTCATAATATTTTTCTTCTATATAGTTTTGATAATTATGAATTTTAATTTAAATATAAAATTTTATTAGCAAAGATTTCATTTCTCACATTAGTTAAATCATTATTAGAAACAAATGATCGAATTCGTCCTTCAATTGCAATTACTGCTTGATCATGCAATAAAAATTCATCATCAATAGTGTTAGGTCATGCTTTAACAATAATGTAATCAATATCTTCTCCTGGTTTTGCTTTGTAAGGTTTAGGTACTTTTAAAAGAATCTTATATAGTTTTTTATCTCTATCTTTTGAAACATATTCAATAGTAGCGTCACCCTCTAATTGACCAACGATTTGTACTAAATTCATTTTTTAAAAACAATCCTTTCTATAACAGTCAAACAACTTTAAGGGATAAGAATAATCAAACAATGTAACTACATAGGAGCAAAAGTTACAAAGTATATCAAATTAATGGATAAAGAAAGGAATATAAATAGAAAGGAGATAAAAATAAACAAGAAAGGAAACTTAGAAAGTAAAAAATAGAAAGTAAGTATAAATATGAGTAATTAACACATAAAAATAGTCCGGAAAAGTATCAATATGATTCAAGAAATTGTTTTTTTTAAATTGATTTAATTTAACAAGGTTATTATTAAATTTATTCTTATCCCTTAAAGTTGTTTGACAATAAATAGGTATATAAGTTATATAAGGTATATACAAAATTATTTAAAATGTGGTTTGTTCTTATCTGATAATGTAGGAGCAAAATCAACTAGTTCAGTTACTTTTTTGACTGTTCATCTAGATATGTCTTGATCGAAGTTTTCAGCACCAGAGAACATGTAATTCATATTGGTTATGTTTGAAGTGCTTCAATGTTGGATTCCTTCAATTTTTGAGTTTTCATTCTTATAAAATGCTAACTCTAGACTTGTAATGAATTTTGGTAATTCACTAGGGACTTTTTTGACAGTTTCAGGGAATTGTTCTATTTGGACTTCACCTTTGTTGTTGGTGAAATATCCGATTTCTAAGCATTCGGTGAAATCTGAGTTGTATTTTGCTTCTAAATAATATTTTTTTGACTTTTGTTTAATTATGTTTTTAAAACTTTTCAAAATAAACAAAATTAATAAGAATAAAGGGGTAATTACTGCTAATGTGAAATTACACACTTTGTCAATTGTTGAAAGATTTGTTAAATCAAAATTTTTTATGAAGTTAATATTGAAATTAAGTTCTTGTATTTTGATACATACTATCAATTTGACAATTGATAATGATATTAAAGAAAATATAAACAATCTAAAAACTATTTTTATTAAAGATTCTAAAAAAGTTTTATTGTGTTTTTTCTTCTTAATATACATATGTCATTCCTTTTATTAAAATATTTTGTATGTTAACAATTATTTTATGTATATAAGGTATATAAGTTATATAACTTATATAAGATAAATAATTGTTATAACCAAATATAACTTTGGTTTTGTTAGTTTTTTAATAAAAAAAGACTAACATAATTGCTAGTCTTTGCTGGGTATAAAGTTTTCTCAAAAAAGGGGTGGCGGTGTTAAATGTTTATTTTAACTGAATAATTAATTGTAATTGATCCTTGGTATTTTTGCTGATCATCTTTAACTTTAATTGTTAAAACGTTGTTTTGATTAGTTACAACTTCAAAATCATTTTTAGTTAAGCCATCAAGTTTATCAGCATTATTTCTAATAAATGTTTCAATAATTGCATTTGGTTCATTTGAATTGAACACTCCTGTGTTTGGATTTAAATCTAGACTTGAAATGTTTATTTTAACTGAATAATTAACCGGATCAATTTCATGATCTTGTTCTCTTGCAATATTGTTGATTGATTCACTTGTGTTTATTTCACTTTTATTTGTAAGTGTTGTTAAATTATGTTCTGTAGAACTATGATTTTCAGCTCCAGAAAAAGCCGTTACAGCTTTTAATATAGCTAATAAATTCTTCATACTTTCATTCCTTTCGTTCCTATATAATGTATCTTACTATAAAAACTGAAAAACTGAATAAATTAATTAAAATAATGATATTTATAGTATTAAAAATTCTTAGATTTAAAGGTTCTATTATGAGTTTTAATTCCATTTTCATATTATCAAAAAAAAAAAAAAAACAAGTAGAGAGTCTATTTAGAGAGTAGGACAAAGTTATTAGACTCCCTAAGTGATAGACCCCCTAGGGGATCTATTTTTTTTCAAAAAAGGAGTATTTATGAAAAGAGGAAAGCAACCAAGTGTAAGTGAGTGGTTAGAAGTATTTAAGCACTACAAAGATTATTTATCTGGAAATATTACTAGAAAAGAATTTTGTAATATCTATAGTAAAATTAGAAATTCTGAAAATTATTTTATTTCAAAAAAACTTTTGAATATTTATCTAGAAAATATAGACATTATAATTTAGGTATGGAACTAAAAGAGTCACAAACAGGAAAAGCGTCTAAAAAAGGTAAAGGATCAGGAAGACCTAAAAAGAATAAAGAAGAATATGACAAAGAAAGAAATGAAGTGATCAATATTATTGATCCTGAAGTTTTAGAATGGTTAATAACAGATCTTTTTAAAGAAGAGATTTTAAAGAAAAATAAGGTTGATAACTTAGATGAATTGATAGAAAAAATTAAGGAGAAATTTGGAGCAAATATCACCAACAAAGAGATAATGAAAATTCTTGGTTTACCTAAGTCAACTTTTTACTACAAGCTTAAAAAACAATCAAATAGTAAGAATAAAGAATCTGTAAAACATGCGGAAATAATTAAAGAAGTTTTTGAAAAACAAAGCAGAAGATACGGTAGAGAAAGACTTTCTGCTTATATTTTTAATATAAAAGTTATACCCCATAATACTATACAAAATGTCGAATTTTGAACAATGTAGACATTTTTTTATTTATTTTTCTGACAAAGACTTAAAAAATGTTGCTAATGTCATCATAAAAAAATTAATTTTATTTAGTTTTCTTTAAAGGGTGTCTACCGTTTCGTTCAACTTTAAACTAAAAAAACTGATGGAATTCTTCCAGTCGGTTTTTTTGTATCTGACACACTTATTTTAATTAAATAATATAGTTTATTGTTATTTAATAAAGTATTTAGTTTAACTATTGTTATATTTATAAATATATTTAAATAGTAATACTTTATTTGTAATATTAAGTAACTTAATAATTAATAATGTATAGTTAGGTATTTTAATTAATTTATAAAGACTTATTTTGTTAGTTTATTTTTTTATTTTGTATTGAATTTAGGTGGTTTTAAATTTTCGTGTGTTTCTTCATTAAAAGACATATATTTAGAAACTTTTTCTACATTTCGCATTGAAATGTCTTGAGCAAAATTCTCACATTCATTAAACATATAACTCATATCTGTAACATTTTTGGTGTCTCATTTTTCCAGATTTTCAATTTTTTCATTCGAATTTCAACGAAATGCATTATATAGACTTGTTATAAACTCTGGTAGTTTGTCTGGTACTTTATTTACAGTTGATTTAATTCGTTCTATTACAAATCCTTTATCGTTATCATATTTTCAACCAATTTGTTTAAGTTGTGTTTGATCATCTGAATATATAGCTTATTTTTTTAGGTGGTATATCTAGAAGTTTTCCTGTTGACATATAAATTTCATGTGTGTAATCCTTAAATTTGAATTTCAATCGTACTCTAGTTATGTCATGTCTAAGTTTATTTTTCATATTAGCTAATAACAGATCCACAAATTTAACATCACTACCACTAGAATTATTAAATTCTCTTATTTGATCTTCAACATCTTGATAAGTCATCTGTTTGTGGAATGTATCTTTAAATCTAGGTTCTAATACTTCTCTTACATATTGTGTTATAACAAGACCATGAGGTAGTTTTTGTCTATCAAAATCTTTATGACCAGCATGATTAAATTGTTCATAATTTTCTAATGCAGGTAGTGCTCAACTAGATAAATCTTGATTGAAGCTAAATGAATGCATAAACATTTGTCTTACATTTTTAACTTTATTTACGTTTCAGTTTGAAATGTCTTGATCAAAATTATGTGCATTTCAAAACATAGCTTCCATATCTATAACATCAGAAACATCTCAAGCTTTATATTTAGATCCATCAAGTATTTTCACTTGTTTAGTGCTTATATTTTGATTAAATTTTTTTGCTTCATAGAACATATATTTCATATTAGTTACATTTGATGTATTTCAGTTATCTAGTCGTTTGTTGAATTTATGTGCTTTATAGAACATACTTTCCATAGTTTTGACTTTTGAAGTATTAAAATGATTTATTTCTTGATTAAATTCAAGTGCTTCATAGAACATATTGTTCATTTCTGTAACTTGTGAAGTATCTCAGCTATTAATTGGTTTGTTGAATTTATGTGCTTTATAGAACATAAACATCATATTTTCAACTTTTGAAGTATTAAAATGATTTATTTCTTGATTAAATTCAAGTGCTTCATAGAACATATGACTTATATCTATAACTTTTGATGTATCAAAGTTATTTAGCGGTTTATTGAATTTATGTGCTTTATAGAACATAGATCTCATTTTTGTAACTTGTGAAGTGTTAAAATTGCTTAAATCTTGATTAAAATTTGGTGTTTCAGCAAACATTTTAAACATACTTGTAACATTTGAAGTGTCTCAGCTTTCAATTCCAGTTATTGTTGCATTTTCATTCTTTTCAAACGCATTATCTAAAATTGTTATGAATTCAGGTAGTTTTGTTGGAACTTTATTAACTTTTTTATCAATTGGTTTAATTTGTCATTTTCCTTCATTATTTTTAAAATATCCAAATTCTAATAGTTCTTTACCATCAGGTGAATAAACTAGATCTTTACTATGATATCTTATGTTATTAATTTGTATTTTAGCACTACTATTTATTCTATTTCTAAACTTATATTCAATTTCTAACTCTAATTCTTTATTAGTTCCTATAAATTTATCTTCATTTTTATGACCTTTTATAGAAGTAATAGTTAAATCTTTTATATTAATATCTTTATTAAATTGATTAATAATATCATTATAAGTATCACCTTTTAATACATTATTATTACATTGTTTATCATTTGTACATTTATATTTATTTTCAAGTTGTTCTTTTACTAATTTTTGTACTATATCTTTTGCAATAAGTGTTGGTTGTTTATCATATGTAAAATATTTATTAGAATCTCTATTAAAATCATCATAAATAGTATCATTATTTAAACTTGAATCTCAATTAGATATATTTTGATTAAAGCTTTTTGCATTATCAAACATATGACTTACATTTTTAACATTAGAAGTATTGAATTTATCACCTAGTGGTTGGTTGAATGCTCATGCTTGATGGAACATGCTTGTCATATCAGTTACTTTAGAAGTATTGAATTTATTTCCTAGTGGTTGGTTGAAAACATGATTATTGTAGAACATAAAACGCATATTTTCAACATTAGAAGTATCGAATAAATTACCTAGAGATTGGTTGAAAATAGATTCTGAAAACATAGATTCCATATTTTCAACTTTAGAAGTATTAAATTTATTACCTAGTGGTTGGTTGAATGATTTTGTATGTCGGAACATAAAACGCATATTTTTAACTTTAGAAGTATTGAATTTATCACCTAGAGATTGGTTGA
Organism: Mycoplasma sp. HU2014; assembly: GCF_001199495.1. Classification (GTDB taxonomy): domain Bacteria; phylum Bacillota_I; class Bacilli_A; order Mycoplasmatales; family Mycoplasmataceae; genus Mycoplasma. The sequence goes on from NZ_LFYS01000005.1 coordinate 21,469, forward strand.
AATTATAAGCATTATCAAACATACCTTCCATATTTTTAACATTAGAAGTATCAAATTTATCTCCTAGTGGTTGGTTGAATGATTTTGCTTGTTCAAACATAGATTCCATATTTTCAACTTTAGAAGTATTAAATTTATTACCTAGTGGTTGGTTAAAATTATAAGCATGGAAGAACATAATACGCATATTTTCAACTTTAGAAGTATCAAATTTATCTCCTAGTGGTTGGTTGAAAGAATTTGCACGTCGGAACATACCTTCCATATTTTTAACATTAGAAGTATCAAATTTATCTCCTAGTGGTTGGTTGAAGTTTCCAGCATCACTAAACATACGATTCATATCAGTTACATTTGAAGTGTCCCATTCAGTAAGTCCTTCTATACTTGAATTAACATTTTTTTCAAATACTCTTGATAAATCAGTGATAAATCAAGGTAGGTGTTTAGGTACTTTAGAAATTTGAGTCCCTACACCCTCTATTTTTCCTTTTTCATCTCACCCAAATTCGACTAATTCATTGCCTTTTTCTATTTTTGTTTTGGTTAAAGGATATATTTTTCCAAAATCAAATTGAATTTTTAGATTTGATTTTTTAGCTCTGAACTTATCATCAATATTGTGCTGATTATGAATCAAAGTATTAGCTAAACTTTCATTTTCTAGTTCAAATTCAAAATCACTTATACCACTTATTATTTTATTAAATCTATTTAATAAAGAAGAAAATGTTTCTCCAGCCCACACCGTGTCTTTTATATTTTTGTTTCAAGTATTAGAAAAAAATTCTTTAAGTGTTGTAATTTGACTTTTTAAATCATTTATTTTCTGTTCTTTTTCATGGATTAAAGCTTGTTTATCTTCAATTTCTTTTTGTAAATCTTTTATTTTCTCTTCTACAAGTCTTAACCTTTCTCTTTTTGACAATATTTCATTTTCTTGTTCTAAATTTCTTCTCAAAAAAGATTCAACTTCTTCTTTTTCTAATAATAAATCATTAATTTTTACTTCGATTTTTGATATTGCTTCTTTTATTTCAGCGATTGAAACATTTAAACGATTAATTAATTGATTTGTTGTTTGATCACTTGTCATACTATTAATAAAATCTTCGCTTTTTTGTTAGACTTATAAATATGAAAAACAGGCAATACCAAAGCTGTTGGCATTAAAATTGAAATTATTGTAATTCATTTAAATATTTTCTTCATATAAAAAACCACCAAATTATTATAAAAAATTATAGTCATATTGATATATAGTTTATAGACAAATTAAGTATACAATCAAAAAAAAAAAAAAA
>NZ_LFYS01000005.1:23254-28688 GCF_001199495.1 Mycoplasma sp. HU2014
AAAAAAAAAAAAAAAGACTTGACAATGCACTTGGCATATGCATTAACATTATCTTTGTGAAAAAGTAAATATTATAGTGATGGTTTTGCTGGTATTTATAAATTGATAGGAAATGTAAAAGATATCTATAACATGCCATCTAACAAAAAGAAGTTAATTGAAACAGAAGATAAGACCAAAGAACAATTAGCACATGAACTAGAATTAGCAAGAGCTGAGATTGTTTATTTAAAAAAGTTGAGAGCTCTAATTCAATCAAAAACAAAGAAAAGTCAAAAATCATAATAGAATTAGAGCAAAAATTTCCTAATATAAAGATGAGTTATTGACTTAAATTGCTAGATATTAATAAATCAAGTTTTTATGAATGAAAGCAAAAATTAAGACAAAATATCGATAGAAACGATAAATACAAAGAAATTACTTCAAAAATTGAAGAGATTTTCTACGATAATGACCGTGATTTTGGTCATAAACGTATACACATTCAATTAAAACTGTTAGGTTATAAAATTAGTAAAAAGAAAGTGTTACAGATAATGAAGAAAACGGTTGAATTTCTATTTATAACGCTTCTAGACGTCGAAAATACAGTTCTTACAAAGGAACTGTCAGAACCGTTACTAATAACGTAATAAAAAGAGATTTTAAAGCAGATGGACCATTTTTAAAAATATTTGGTGATTTAACCGAATTAAAGTTCGGAAAACAAAAACTATATTTACAAATCTATAAAGACTCATTCAACAATCAGATCGTTAGTTACAGCTATGGAACTAGACCAACTGTTGATATGACAAATAGAGCTCTTGATAGCTTTATAGACAAGATAATTCCTGGTGAAACTATAATACATACCGACCAAGGAATTCATTACCAACATAAATCATTTGTAGAAAAATTAGAAAAAGCAGGTTCTATTCAAAGTATGTCTAGAAAAGGAAATTGTCTAAACAATTCACCTGCAGAAAATTTCTTTAGTATATTAAAAAGAGAAATGTTCTATAATAGAAAATATAAAAATATTGATCAAGTTATTGAGAAATTAAATTGATATATTTATTGATATAATAATAAAAGAATTAGATTAAAACTAAGCGGACTAACACCTGTTGAATATACAAGACAGGCTTCCACTTAAAAAAGTCCAGATTTCGGGGTACGAGCATTTATTTATTCTTTTCTTTTGTTTTTTAAACAGTGGTTTTTATTATACACAATAAAAATTATCTTCACCTTTTTATTTAAACGTGTTATTTAATAGTGATACAATAAAAAATTCAAGTCAACTAATGTTGTTCTTGAGCTTTTGTTGTAGGTAAAAAGAAATTATTGAGCAAATATCTATGACAACTTATAATAAAATCTATGAGAGATTACTCAAATAAGGAGTCGCAATGAAATATAATGTAAAAGATAATCTATTCAAGGCTATTAATAATGAATGATTAGAAACAACTAAAATTCCATCAGATCGCTCTTCAACAAGTGAATTTGATGAACTAGACATTCGCAATGAAAAAATAGTTACACGTATGGCAAAAAAAATTTTACAACAAAACAAGACAAACAAATTAAGTGATGTTAACTTAATTAATTTTGCCAATTTCTACAAATTAACAAGTGATATTGAGAAAAGAAACGAGTTAGGTGTAAGTCCACTAAAGCCTTATTTTGATCAAATTTTAAATCTTTCATCACTAAAAGAGCTACAAGACAACTATGTGAAATTTATGTTAAGAGGCTATGAGCTACCTATTAGTTTTGGTGTTTTTTTAGACTTTTTAGATTCATCAATCCAGACTCTTTATGTAAGTATTGCTAATCATATTCTTCCTGACAAAAGTCACTATGATATAAAAGAACAAAAAGCAGCGTTTCTAAAATCATTTAAAGCAATGGCTAGAAAGTTATTAACACTATTTATTAAAAACACTTCTGAAATTAATAAAATCATTCACAAAGCTTTAAAGTTTGATGAAATTATTGCTAAATACTCACTAACTTCGCTACAAAAAGTTCGTTATACTGAACTTTATAAACCTTATGATTACAAAAAAATTGTTGCTAAGACCAAGTATTTTAATATTGCTAGCATAGTAAGTAAAGTAATTAATGATGAAGTTGATAAAATAATTTTTTCAGATGATAATTTTGCATTAAATATTGATAAAATCTTAAACGAAAAAAACTTTGAATTAATTAGAGCTTGAATGCTTATTAAATTAGTTTTAACTTTTGCACCATATCTAGATGAAAAAACTCGTACTTTAGCATCTAAATATTCGCTATTTGTAAGCGGTCAAGACAAGGTTGAAAATAAAAATAAACACGCCTTAAATTTAGCATTAAAATTCTTTTCTATGCCAATAGGTGTATATTTTGGTAAAAAACAATTAGGTGCAAAAGCTAAAAGTGATGTTGAAAAAATGGTTAAACATATGATTGAAATATACAAAAAAAGATTGCAAAAAAACACCTGATTGAGTCAAAATACAATCGATAAAGCAATTTTAAAATTGAATACTTTAAATGCACATATTGGATATCCTACTGAATTAAGACCTTATTATAGTGAACTAACAACAACATCAAATTTATTGATTGAAAATGTTTTAAAATTTAATGAAATATTACATAAATACAACTTAAATCAATATAAACAACCAATTAATAAAAACTATTGAATTATGACCCCATACCAAGTTAACGCCTACTATCACCCAATGTACAACCACATTGTTTTTCCAGCTGGAATATTACAAGGTGCCTTCTATTCAATTAAACATACAACCTCAGAAAATTATGGTGGTATTGGAGCTATAATTGCTCATGAAATTTCACATGCATTTGACAATAATGGTGCTAATTTTGATGAAAAAGGTTGTTTAAAAATGTGATGAACACAAGAGGATTTTGCTAAATTTACCAATAAAACCAAAGCAATGATTGATCTTTTTGAAGGTGTTGAAACTGATTATGGTAAATGCAATGGTCAACTAACTGTTAGTGAAAATATTGCTGATGCTGGTGGTGTAAGTTGTGCATTAGAAGCTGCTAAAAGAGAACCTGACTATAGTGCTGAAAAATTCTTCATTAATTGAGCAAAAACTTGAAAAGCTAAATTTAAACCTGAACGTGCTAAACGTTTACTTGAACAAGACCCACATGCACCTGCTGAATTAAGAGCTAACATCCAGGCGGCTAATAATGAAGAGTTTGTTAAAGCTTTCAACATTCAACCAGAAGACAAAATGTATATTGCTCCTAAAAAAAGAGTTAAAATTTGATAATAAAAACAGGTCTTATATTTCTTTTTAATATTAAAGTAAGAAATGTTTTTTGATTTTAAAAAGCTGTATGAAAACCAACTTTCAACCAATTAAAAAATGAAATCAAATAATTTATTAAATGATATAACAATAAAAAAAATTTAAAACATTTAAAACGAAAAACACCTAACAGATGTGAAGTACTTATATAAAAAACCAACACAACTATTTTCCTACGTTTCCCACTTAGTTACAAAAACAGCACGTTTTTATTAGCTATATTTTTTATAAAAAAATATAAATATCTATACTTTTATGCTTAAATATGATATAATAGAAATATGAAAAAGTCAAGAAAAGATACAAAAAGACAATGAAGAACATCAATAGCAAGAGTTAAGAAGGGTGAATATTTATCAATTGGGGTGCCGAGAAGAGATAACAAGGGGTTTGAATTCAGATTCGGTTATGGTTATTTACATGAATTGAAAGAATATCATGATGATCCACTAACTGTGATTAAAGCAATTATTGAAAACTTCCCACTATCTTGAACTATAAAAGTTCTACCTAATATGACTATAGAAAAACTTGAAAATTAAGCAGTTTTTTATAAATAACCTTAAAATGTATAAGATCAAGCATGAATAATTACTTAAAATTAATTTAAACAGACATGGAATAAGTTAAAAAAACTATTATTTTATGTCTTTTTTTTATGTTATAATATAGATATAATGCTATATAAAAGGAAAAGAGAGATAAAATAGCGATACCTTTAGAAATAAGACAAGTTGCAAGACCTAAAAACACAGTTGTAAAAGATTATTTTGGAAAATATAAAGTTGTAAAAAGAACTAGTAAATACGTTAACGGAAAAGCTATACCAGTTGATCTGGAAATAGTTGGTGAAATAATAGATTTTCAATTTGTACCTTTTGAAACACCAATTCCAGTTGGTCAAAGATCAAAAAAGAAAAAAGAATTAATTGAAACAGGTACTGATGTTAAAGAGTATGGAAACGTTGCAATATTTACAAAAAACAGTGAAGATGTTTTAGAAAAATTATTGAAACATTTTGATGATGTAACTACCTTAAAACTTTATGTTATTGCATTGATAAGATGTGCTTATCCAAAAGCAGTTAACAGAGATTTAAAGCATTATTATGAAACTTCATTCTTATCAGAAATATTTAAAAAAGTTGGACTTTCAGAATCTCTTCTTCCTGAATTTTTTGAAAAAACTGGGCGTGCTTATTTAAGAATCAAAAAATTTATGGAAGATAGAATGCAAGAATTTAAAGGTAAAGTTCAAATTATTGATGGAACTCTAAAATCATACAATTCTAGTGATTGTACTTTTTCGCAATGATCAAGAAAAGGAAAAGTAAAAGGTAGTAAAGATTTCACTTTATTGTATACTTGTGATTTAGAAACAAAAGAACCGATTTATCAAAGACCATATCAAGGAAATATGCTAGATAGTAGCATTTTTGAGGATTTTTTAGAAAAAGTTCCAAGCAATGATGAGATTTTAATAGCTGATAAAAGGTTTAGAACAAATGCTATTTCTGATTTATTAAAACAAAACAAAAACATTAAATATCTACTTCCTTTAAAAAGAAATACAAAATTCATTAAATCTGAAAATTTTATAGATAAACTAACTCCTGTAAGCATTAAAGGAAAACAACTTTTAGGTTCTAAAGAACAAATAAACAACAAATTTTACTATTTATTTAAAGACTTAGAAATTGCTGGAAAAGAAAGTATTGGTAGGTATCAAAGACATTTGAGAAAAGATAATTTTGATATTTCTGAATTCAAAAAAGAAGAAGAATATTTTGGAACAATTGCTTTTGAATCAAATGTAGATTTGAGTTTAGAAGATGTATACACACTTTATGATCAAAGATGAGAGATTGAAGAAATGTTCAATTTTTACAAAAACATTTTAGAATTATCAAAAACCAGAGTTCATTCTGAAATGAAAGTTTATACAACTGAATTTATAAACTACTTATCATTAATAATTGGAACACGTGTTAAGAACCAATTTATTAAATTGGACTTGCACAAAAATTATTCTTTCAAACAAATAATAGAATATTTAAGAAGTTATAAAATGGAACAGATAAGTGGTAAAGAATGAAAGAAAA
>NZ_LFYS01000006.1 GCF_001199495.1 Mycoplasma sp. HU2014
CATTTGATGAAAATGGGAAGAGATATAAGTTCAACAAAAAAGAAAGTATTGAATTTGTTATAGGTGCAGATGAGAAGTTCTACTTTAGAACAGAAACTATGCGTTTTAAAGCTGAAATATTAGAAAAAGGATCTCATGATTGAGGAATAGCTGATATAGCAAAAAGAAAACAATTAGATGAAGAAAGAAAACATGATTTAAAAACCCTAGGAACAATAAATAAAACGAGATGGATTCATACTGTATTAGATAAGACTCTTAACAGCATTAAAAAACACCCAAGTGGATTGCCCAGTGAAGTAGTCGATGAACTATCAGGACTTGTCTCAGGTGTTAAGAATGAATGTTATCGCATATCATTCGAACTCAAAGAAAAATTAGGCTTATTGGATTAGTTTAATTTTCTAATTTCCTTTGATAAGATTATTATAACTTAAAAATTTAAAGGTTCATTTTGTTTAAAAACCCACGAACAAAAAACAAGACATGAATAAACCCACGAACAAAAAACAAGACATGAATAAACCCACGAACAAAAAACAAGACATGAATAGACCCATGAACAAAAAACAAGACATGAAAAAATACTAGTAAAATATGGTAATTAAATAAAAAAAGTGCTCTGGAGACACTTCTTTTTATACTATTAAATACTGTAAAAAAGATTACTTTTCAATCATTGATTCTAAAGTCATTTCACTTGGTAATTCTAAATCCATAATATCTAAAATTGTTGGAGCAACTTTAGCAATAGCAGCATCATTTTGTTTTAATTTAATGTTTTTATCAGTAATAATAATTGGAACTTGTGAAGTAGTATGTTTTTTATTAACTCCACCATTTTCATCAATCATTACTTCAGCATTACCGTGATCAGCAGTAATTACCATAATTCCATTGTGTTTTAGTACAAATTCATTATGAATACGTTTTAATTGATCATCTAATACTTTACATGCAACTCTAGTAGCTTGATTATTTCCAGTATGACCTACCATATCACAATTTGCAAAGTTTAAAACAATTAAATCAAATTCATTTTTTTGTACTTCTTCTAATAATTTATCTGTAATTTCAATAGCAGCCATTTCAGGTTTTAAATCATAAGTAGCAACTTTAGGAGAAGTTATTAAATCAATTGATGCGTTTCTTAAACTAACTTCTTCAGGTTTTGCTAATCCATTTTTGAAATAATCATTTCCACCATCAAAAAAGAAAGTTACGTGAGCAATTTTTTCAGTTTCAGCTATTCTTAATTGTTTTAATCCTAGTTTTGAAACTCATTGACCTAAAGTATTTTCTAAAGGTTTTGGTGGATAAGCAATATGAACTGAAGTTACTGAATCAGAATATTTCATCATTGAAACAAATCTAATATCATTTCCAATAAAGTAAATATCTTTAAATGCTTCATCATTTCAAGCAATGTAATTGTTATTAGTCATAATTGATGAAATTTGAATAGCACGATCAGGACGGAAGTTAGTCATAATCATTACATCATCTTGTGTTAAATTAGCATCAACAACTGAAGAATTGAATGCAGGAACAATCATTTCATCATCTTTATCATTTTTGTATTGTTCTTGAATATAACTAATTACATCTGTAAATGAATCGACATCTTTTCTAGTAACAATCGCATTATAAGCCTGAGCACTTCTTTCAAATCTTTTATCACGATCCATAGCATAATAACGCCCACTAATTGAACTAATTTCTCCTATGTTATTATTTTGTTTGATAATTTCTAGTAATTGTTTTACAAATTGATCAGCTAATTTAGGAGCAGTATCACGTCCATCAGTAATTAAATCAAATTTAATATTTGTAATTCCATAATTAATTGCAGCTTTATAAATAGCGATCATATGATCCATATGAGAGTGAACTCCACCATTTGAAAATAATCCCATTAAGTGTAATGCACTATTTTTAGTTTTAACTTGTTCAAAAGCATCAATTATTTCTTGATTATTTGCTATTTGATTTGATTTAACTTCATAGTTTAATTTTGCTAGAGATTCCATATTAATTCTTCCAGCACCTAAATGAATATGTCCTACTTCTGAATTTCCCATTTGTCCTTCAGGTAATCCAACTCATTCTCCTGAAGCATGAGCTTTAACTCAAGGATATTGTTTTTTCATTTCTTCAACAAATGACATATGTCCATTTCAAACAGCATTCCCTTCGCTTGGTTCAGCTATTCCTCAACCATCTAAAATAGTTAATAATACAGGTCTTTTTGTAATCATTTTTTAATTCTTTCTATTTAAAATATATTGTTCTACAAATTCTTTAACAGCAGCTTCTTCACTTGTTTTGTCAATATAAACTTGTGCTATGTCTTTAATCGCTTGGACTGAATTTTTTAAAGCCACACCAATTCCAACATACTCAATCATGTCATAATCATTCATTCCATCACCCATAGCAGCAATGTTTTCTAAACCAATGTTGAAATGATCACTAAATCAGTCAACAGCAAATTTTTTATTAACATTTTGTTTATTAATTTCAATTATTCTGTAATCATTAGTTGATACATTTAATTTAAGTTCATCACGTAAAACTTCAAAAAATTCTTTATTCACATTGAATGCTAGTAATTTGAAAAAGTCATGTTCTTGATTAATGTCTTTTAATTCCACGATTTCACCTTCAAATAAATTACCTTCATATCCATAATCAACATCATTTTTAGTTCATTTATTTAAAATTGAAGTTTTTAGATCGGTTGAATATCCTCAAATTTTGATATCGTCTTTTTTAAATCTTTCACTTTCTGCTAAATCATACACTTTTTTAGCAGTTGCTCAATCTATTGGATTAGAAGCTAGAATTTCATTAGTTACTAAATCATAAATACAAGCACCATTATATCCAGCAATAAATGAATGATTTGATGTAAATCCATGTTCAACTAGACTATTTTGTTTAGAATTAACAGGTCTTCCTGTAACAAATACAACTTCAACATTATTTTTAATTGCTTCTTTTAGTGGTTCAACATTTTCTTTAATGATAGGACCCATTTTTTTATAACTAGTCCCATCCATATCTAAAATTAGTAATTTAACATCTTTCATATTTTTCTTCCCTTTATTTATTGTAATTTACTAAAGCTAAATAATCATCTGATAATAATGAAGCACCACCAACTAAAGCACCATCAATATTTGGCATTTCCATAATTTCTTTTATATTTGATGATTTAACACTTCCACCGTATTGAATTGAAATTTGATCTGCTGTATTTTGATCATAAATACTTGCTAAGTTTTCTCTTATTGCTTTACATACTTGTTCAGCATCATCACTAGTTGCAGTTTTACCAGTTCCAATTGCTCAAATTGGTTCATAAGCAATAATTGTTTTAATAGCATCATCACTTGAAATACCCTCATAAGCTTTTGAAATTTGATTATTTACAAAACTAATTGTGTTTCCTTGCTCTTTAGTTTCTAAAGTTTCACCACAACAAATAATTGGAGTCATATTATTCGCTAATAAAGCTTTAGCTTTTTTGTTAACTGTTAAATCAGTTTCACCAAACATTTCTCTTCTTTCAGAGTGACCAATAACAACATACTCAACATTTAATTCTTTTAACATTGATATAGAAATTTCACCTGTAAATGCCCCTTTTTCTTCAAAGTGCACATTTTGTGCAGCAATTTTTACATTTTTAGCATTTTCTATTGCTGTGTTTAGTAAAGTAAATGGTACAGCTAAACCAGCAACAACACCTGTGCTAGTTGTTAAACTATCAACTTTGTTTAAAAATTCTTTAACACTTTGATTTGACCCGTTCATTTTTCAATTTCCAAAAATAACTTTTTTTCTCATATTTTTATACCTTTCAGTTCTTATAATTTTTAATAATTATATAAATAATATTGTGTTTTATCAATTAATAATATATTGACTAGTAAACAATAGATAACAATTAAATTTTAATAAATTTTTTACTATTTTTTTATAATAAAAAGTTAGTTTTAAAACTAACTTTCATTTGATATCTAATTATCTAATCTATTTTCAAAAAATAAATAAAAAGTAGCCTAAGCTACTTTTAATCCTATTCTCTTGAGTGGTGGTTGTGGACGGAATTGAACCGCCGACACGCAGAGCTTCAGTCTGCTGCTCTACCAACTGAGCTACACAACCATAATGGCGACCCCAACGGGACTCGAACCCGTGATCTCCTCCGTGACAGGGAGGCGCGATAACCAACTTCGCTATGGGGCCATTGGTTGCGGGGGCAGGACTCGAACCTGCGACCTTCGGGTTATGAGCCCGACGAGCTGCCAACTGCTCTACCCCGCGACACTATTTTGTTTTCAATAAATGGCGGAAGATGAGGGATTCGAACCCCCGCTCGGGTTTCCCCGACTCTCGGTTTTCAAGACCGATCCCTTCAGCCGGACTTGGGTAATCTTCCGTGTTACCATTTTACCTCATAATCGACCATTTTTATGTTTCAATTATGGTGGACCTTATTGGACTTGAACCAATGACCGTCCGGTTATGAGCCGGATGCTCTAACCAACTGAGCTAAAGGTCCATAATAATGATGGTAGCGGGGGAGAGATTTGAACTCTCGACCTTTCGGGTATGAACCGAACGCTCTAACCAACTGAGCTACCCCGCCAAATATGGTGGACCCTAACGGGATCGAACCGTCGACCCCCTGCGTGCAAGGCAGGTGCTCTCCCAGCTGAGCTAAGGGCCCATATTTAATGGTCGGGAAGACAGGATTCGAACCTGCGACCCTTCGGTCCCAAACCGAATGCTCTACCAAGCTGAGCCACTTCCCGAAATATATTGTTATTATGTTTTACGATAATAACAATTAGCTTTCTAAATGGTGCGCCCGGAGGGACTCGAACCCCCAACCTTTTGATCCGTAGTCAAGCGATCTATCCAATTGATCTACGGGCGCATGTAAAGGTTTTTGCTATGTCATTATCTTCTCACTTTCTCAAGTGACTTTTTTATTATAGAATATCAAAACAAAATTTACAATATAAAAAGTTAAATTTTTTTTATTTTTATACTTTTTTAAAAATCTCTCTAATCCAAAAAAGAATTTAGAGAGATTTTGTCTTTCGTATTGGAGGCAACAGTCGGATTCGAACCGACGATCAGGGTGTTGCAGACCCATGCCTTAGCCACTTGGCCATGTTGCCAAAAATGTTACTTTTTAATTATAATAGATTTTTTTATAACTTTAAATAGTTTTAAACAAAAAATCTGGAATATCAAACAAAATGATACCTTACCAATTATATGTTTTGGATCCAAAACATATAATTGGTAAAGGAGGTTAGAATGTTTACTATTTTAGACAATAAGTCATATGCAGAAATTAAAAAACGTATATTAGATATCTTTGCAAAAGATCCTAAAAGATCATGTTTATCAATAGCAAAGCAATTTAATAAATCTGTTTCTACTATAAAAAGATATAAGAAAGAATATCTTGATTTTATAAATATCGGAAAGGAGATAATACTTTCTCATAAAAATGTAAATAACAAGAATGCGCAAAAATATAGTGATGAAACAATATACAACTTGGGTGAAGTTTATCAAGGAGAAATGAAAATAACAGGAGGAGAGAACAATAACAGTAGTTGTTCATTTTTGACGTTGAAAAATTATCATAGTTGTTTAAAAGAAAAATTTGGTTATAAGATTTCATATTCTAATTTAGATAAAAGATTAATAAAACAGGGTTTTGCTAGTGCATACTGTAAGAGAAAAACTAGAAAAGAAGTAAAAAAAATAAGAAAACAAAATGAAGAAAGCAAAATTATTAAGTACAGCAAAGACTTAGTATTTTACACACCAAAAGTAGTAGAAAAACATAGATTAGCAACGGCTAATAACTATAAATTTGGACAAGTTTTAGAAGTTGACGGATGTACTCACTACTACTTTCAAAACGACACAATTGCAACATGTGTTGCTGTTGTTGATGTTGGAACTAATAAAGTATTAGACATTTATTTTGAGAGTCAAGAAGAATCTCTGAATTCATATCAAAGAATATTTGAAAACGT
>NZ_LFYS01000007.1 GCF_001199495.1 Mycoplasma sp. HU2014
TAGGTCCTTTATCTCCTTGTGGTCCTTTATCTCCTTGTGGTCCTTCAGGCCCATTAGGTCCTTTATCTCCTTGTGGTCCTTTATCTCCTTGTGGTCCTTCAGGTCCATTAGGTCCTTTATCTCCTTGTGGTCCTTCAGGTCCAGTAGGTCCTTTATCTCCTTGTGGTCCTTTATCTCCTTGTGGTCCTTCAGGCCCATTAGGTCCTTTATCTCCTTGTGGTCCTTTATCTCCTTGTGGTCCTTTGTCACCTTGTGGACCCTTATCTCCAGGCTCACCTTTTGGACCCTTTTCACCAACTTGGTTAAATTTAGCTAATGTTACACCAGAAACACCAATAGCTCCTGCGGAAGCAGCTAAACTTAATCCGTTAATAAACTTTAATAACTTTGACATGTGTACTCCTTTCTAAATGATCAAACTTATTATTCAAAAAAAAAAAAAAAACAAGTCTTGATTTCAAACTAGAAATGTGCATAAGTTATTTTTCGAAACCTTCAAATAGACTAGTATAAAGACCATTGAGATAGCGATCTAACCCTTGATTTTTAAAAAAAGTATACTAGAATTGTCCACCAGCAAACACTTACTTTAAATCGAAAATATATTTTGAAAGGTACGAATAAAATGAAGAAATTATTATCAATTTTAGGAATGATTGGAATGGTTGCTACAACAACTTCTGTTGCAGTAGCATGCAAACCTATAGGACAAAAAGAACCAAATAAAGAAGAAAAAAAGAAGAAGTTGTTAAACAAGAAGAAGTTATTTTAAAACTTCAAAAAGACATTGAAAAAGCTAATGAGGATTTTGCTAAAAAATGTGATGAAATATTAAAAGAAATTGATTCAAAAACATTTACAGCTTAAGAGATTCAAAAAATTGAAGTAAAAATTAAAGCCGAAGTTAAAAAATTATCAAAACACATTAAAGATGGTATAACTGACGCTAATGTTTTAGAAAAAATCTTTAAAGACAATGAAGATAAAGGACAAAAAAAGATGATGAAATCTTTTCTAAAATAGAAGGTTCATCAACAATTGGAGAAAATTTTTCAGAAAATTGAACTAATGAAAAAATAGAATCTAAAATTAAAGAAATTCTTGAAAAACAAAATTTATCTCAAGAAGAAAAAAGAAGCTATTGTAAAATCTATTCAAGAAAATATTCAAATTATTGATGAATCTGTAAAAGCACAAGCTAATGAAGAAGCTAAAAAAGAATACAAAGAAAAAGTTGCAAAAGCATTAGAAGATTACAACAAAGAAATTGCAAAAGTAAAAGATTTAAAATATTACAAAAAGGTGGACGAGCACTTTTTTATTTTCGATTGCTTTTATATATTAATTGATATTCCAGACGCTTTTATATATTAATTGATATAAACTTGTTAAAAATGTATAATAAATATGATATATAAAATTTTAGGAGGAAGATAAATAATGGCGAAATTTACAGCTGTTATTACAGATAAAGTAGGTTTACATGCAAGACCGGCTTCTGTGTTAGCAAAAGAAGCATCAAAATTCATCTCAAGTATAACAATTATTACTGGTGAAAAAAAAGGTAACTTAAAATCAATTATGAATATAATGGCTATGGCTATTAAAACTGGTACAGAAGTAACTATTGAAGCTGATGGATCTGATGCTGATGCTGCAATTGAAGCGGTTAAAAAAGCAATGGTTGAATCAGGTTTAATTGAAGGATAATTTAATTAATTTTTAAAGCAACCATTAGGTTGTTTTATTTATTTAAAGGAGAGTAAAAAAGTGTTTAAAAAAATCGCTAATTTCCAATTAAAATCTACAAATGTTGATCAAAAATATGGTTTTGACTTTTACAGATATAATGCTAAAGTTGAAGGAATAATAGTTTTATTATCAATAGTAATTCTACCTTTAATTACACTAATATTTTTAAATGTATTTAAAAAGCAATTAAACATTAATGAAGAACAAATTCAATTAATTATTAGTGTTTCAAGTATATTTTTTTCAACTATAGGTGGACTTATTTTTTGAAAATTACACCCTATATCATTTTTCAAATCAGGAGTAGGTATATTATTTATTTATCCTATTGCGTTTTTAATTATGGGAATTTTTTCATCAATATGTTCTCAAATAATTCCTGGTTTATTTGATAAAGAAAGTAAAAAAATAACAGCATGAGGAAGTGTGTTTCAAACATTTATTCAACTAATTGCTGAAATTGTATTAATAATTTATGCATTTTTAAGAATAGACGATCTAAAACAAAGAGTAAAACTAACATTAAAAGAAAATAAAAAACAATTAATCATTGTAGTTGTTATTTTTACAGTAGTAATGTTTTTATTAGGAAATGTATTATATGGAATTATAGTTAACAAACTAGGATTAGGACAATCTGAAAATCAACAAAATCTAATTAAACCATTAAAAGATAAACAAACAAAAATAATTTATATAATTCTTTTATTAGTATTTACAGTATTTGTAGCACCGTTATTTGAAGAAATTATTGCAAGAAATGCAATATTTACAGCAGTTGGATCTAGATGATTATCAATTGTAATTTCTACGTTATTTTTTGGAATTATGCACATTGGATCAGGTGATATTTGAAATATTACTCCATATATTTTAGGTGGTTTATTTTTAAGTTTAGCTTTTGATTTCACGCGTGGTAACATTACTTATTCATGATTAATTCATTCAACTTATAATTTAATTTCTTTAACAATAACAATAGCAACAAATTAGTTTTTAGGAGAAGTATGACAAAATTTTGTATAAATAAAAATGATGAAAATCAAACATTATTTAAATTTCTAAAAAAGACTTATTCAACAACACCAATTTCAGTTATTTATAAATGATTAAGAAAAGGTGATATTAAAGTTAATTCAAAAAGAATTAAAGATAAAAATCTCATTTTAAAATCAAATGATATTGTGGAAGTTTATGATTCGAATAAACCTGTGATTAGAGATAAATTTAATTACATAAAAAATGTTAAATTAGATATTTGTTATGAAGATGATAATTTAATTATTGTTAACAAAGATGCTAATTTAGAAATGCATTCTGTCTACAACATTTGTTTAGATGATATGATTAAGTCTTATTTAGTAGATAAAAATCAATACGATCCTTTAAATGAAAACTCATTTGTAATTTCTCATGTTCACCGATTAGATAAACTAACTTCAGGTCTTGTTATATATGCAAAAAATAAACAATCATCTGAAATTCTAACGCAAGCAATACAAGATAAAGACAAAATAGAAAAATATTATCTTGCTTTAATTTCTAATGATTGAACATTAGATAACACAGTTGTATTAGAAGGTTGAATAAATTATGATTTAGAAATAAAAAAATCAATTTTTTCAACTGAAATGTTAGATAATTATAAGTATTGTAAAACTGAGTTTAATATGATTAAAAAGAATTTAATTTTAGTAAAATTAATAACAGGAAGAAAACATCAAATAAGAGCTATGCTAAGTTATTTAAAAAACCCAATCTTAAATGATTTTAGATATGGTGGAAAGAAAATTAACGACGAAAAAATAATTTATTTATCAGCAAGTAAGTTAATTTTTCATAATTTAGACAAACCATTAGATTATTTAAATGAAAAAATAATAGAATTTATTCCTAAATGAGCTAATTAAAAGGAGATGTAAAAGTGAAGACATCAGCTAAATATGGAGTTTTTAGTGCCCTTATAGGGGTTATTATTTCTCTTACAAATATGTTGATTCAATTCTTAATGATATTTTGAATTCTAAAAACTTTTGGTTCTGAAATAAACGGGTATATTAGAATTAGTATGTCTTTATCATTAATTGCTGGTTCAGCTGAAGGATCATTAGCTATAGCAACTATTGTGATGCTTATGAGACCAATTTCAGAAGGTGATTGAATTTCAGCAAACGAAGTCTTTTCAACAGCTAAAAGAAAATATAATAATAACATTATCACAGGTTTTACATTAATCCTTCTTTTATCTATTTTATATCCATTAGAAATTGCATTAGCTCCATCAATTATTAATAACAAACCTGCCAATTGATCATTAAATTTCACTTCTCCATCAGGTAATGCAACTAGTTTAAATTTTTGAGAATTAAGTTTAATATTTTTCATTTTTGGATTTAAACAAACACTATCAACTGGATTATTTGGTGTTTATGAAAATATTTTAAGAGCCGATCAAAGAAATGGAAGTAGACGTTTAGCTATATTATTTTCTGATATTTTAGTATTTGGATTATTTTTTATAGGTTTAAATAGTTATTTAACTGTTAAAGATAATTATTCTCCTGTTTATATATTTTTAATCTTTTTAATATATCCATTTGTTAGAGGATTTTTAATAAAACAATATGTGAAAATTAAATATCCTTGATTGAAATTTTACCGAGACTTTAATAACTCACATTTAGCAAGAAGATCATTTAAAATTTTCTGATCTGAAATAGGATTTTCAATACTAAGAAATGCTGATATTTTAATTTTATTCTTAGCACTGGGATCATCTGCTTTGGAAGTTACATCTTTACTATCTCTTTATATGGTAGTTGGTGTAAATATTAGAATTATTATGTCTACTTTAATCACTTCTTTTAGAGAATACTTTTTAAGCATTATTATTAAAAATGGTAGACTGGATTGAAAATCATATATTAATTATGAGCTTTATACTTATGTTGTAGCGGTATTAAGTTTTGCAACAATTGGTATGTTAACTCCTTATGTTGTTTCAGGTTTATTTTCATCAATTATTAAAGACAATAGTAAAATTGATAACCAAGCAATCGAGTTTGTTTTTTCAAGATTTACATTTTCATTAATGTATGCACTTTCAACAAGTTTAATTATTATTTTAGATGGTAAATTCTCTTTAATACAAGCTAAAGGTATGAATAAAGCAATTACAAAAACAATTAATATTATTGCTGGTATTTATTTAGTAATTTCATATCTAATAGTTTTAGTTGTAGCTAGAGTTTTAGTTGATGATCAAAAGAAAATTTCAACAATTTTAATTGTGTTTTATACTTTTAAATCATTATTTATAATAATTGCTTATTTATATTTATGAATGTTTACATGAGATAAATTAGTATATATTGCTAAGTTCAGTTCGATTTTACAAAACTTTATTTACTTATTTGTTGGAGTGATTAGCTCATGATTTACAACTATCTTTTTAGTAGCTTCAATCATACCTATTAAAGGAACAAATGTATTATTACCTGATTTATTTAAAGTATTATCAATAACATTAACAATGGGATTTATTGTAGCTATTTTACTTCCTATTATAGTAAGACCTTCGGTTGGTATTGGTATATTTTTGGGTTTACCAATTATTAAACAAATAGTTAAAAAACAACAATATGATAATAAAATTAAACGTTTTATTTCTGAAGGAATTGATACAGGTAAAATGTTAGAACAACAACAATTACTAGTTAAATTCATGTCAGGGTTTAATGATTATGATGAAGATAGTGTGATTGATCAAAAAGAATTTGAATATTTAAAACATAAAGAAAAACCTAAAATTTACACTTTAAAAAATACAGATCTAGATTTAGATCAAGAAAAAGACATTGAACAGGATTTTGGAGAATAGATATGAATAAACAAGAAATATTAATAAAAATTAATCAATTAAAAGAAAAGATCGAAAAGTGATCTTATGAGTATTATGTTTTAGATAATCCTTCAGTTGATGATAGTGAATATGATCTTGTTTTAAATGAATTGATGGATCTAGAAAAACAAAACTCTGAATTTATTACACCAGATTCTCCTACTCAAAAAGTTGGTGGAACTATTATTCAAGGTTTTGAAAAAGTTAATCATAAAACTCCTATGTTAAGTTTAGGTAATGTTTTTAGTTTTGAAGAATTTAAAGATTTTAATAATCAAATAAGTAAAGTTACAAATACAATTGATAATCAATATTTTGCTGAATTAAAAATAGATGGCTTATCAATTTCATTAATTTATGAGAATGGAATTTTAACAACAGCAGCAACACGTGGAGATGGTGTTGTTGGTGAAGATGTAACAGTTAATGTAAAAACTATCAAATCAATACCTTTAAAAATTAGTAAAAAAACTAGAGTTGAAGTTAGAGGAGAAATTTTTTTATCTAAAAAAGAATTTGAAAAAATTAATAATGAAAGATTATTAAAAGGTGAACAATTATTTGCAAATCCTAGAAATGCAGCAGCTGGTACTTTAAGACAGTTAGATTCATCAATTGTTGCTAAAAGAAATCTTGATGCATTTTTATATTATTATTTAGCAGATGATTCAGATGATTTAACTCAAGCCGAATCAATTGAAAAATTAAAACAATTAGGTTTTAAAACAAATAGTGAACCGATGTTGTGCTCTAATTTAGATCAAATTAAAAATTATATTGAAAAATATACAGAGCTAAAAGATGATTTAGATTATCAAATTGATGGTATTGTTTTTAAATTAAATGATAAAAAATTACAAGCTAAAGTAGGATATACAGCAAAAGCTCCTAAATGAGCAATAGCATATAAATTTCCAGCAGAAGTAAAAACAACTAAATTAGTAGATATTTTTCCAACAGTTGGTCGAACAGGAAAAATTACTTATAATGCAAAACTTGAACCAGTTCAAATAATGGGAACAGTTGTAAGTGCAGCAACCTTACATAATGCTGAATTTATTAAGTCAAAAGATTTAAGAGTTAATTGTTATGTAAAAATTAAAAAAGCAGGAGATATCATTCCTGAAGTTTTAGAATCAATTAAAGATGATAATTTTTATAATTTAGATAAATGAATAATTAATGATCGTTGTCCTGATTGTGATAGTTTATTAGAAAAAAATACTGATGAAGTTGATCAATTCTGTATTAATACATCTTGTCCTAGACAAATTGTTAGATGTTTACAACATTTTGTAAGCCGAAACGCAACAAATATTGTAGGATTAGGTGATCAATTAATTGAAACTTTATTTGATAATAAAATACTTTCAAGTATCTTAGATATTTATAATTTAAAAACTCATAAAGATGAAATATTACAAATAGAAGGATTCGCTCAGAAGAAATATGATAATTTAATTAGTTCAATTGAATTATCTAAAAACTCATCTTTTGATAAAATCTTATTTGGATTAGGTATAAGACATATAGGTCAAAAAAATGCTAAAATTTTAGCTCAAAAATTTAAAAATATCGATAATTTAAAAAACGCTAGTTTTGAACAATTAATTAATATTGATTCAATAGGTGAAGTAATGGCTCAATCTGTAGTTGATTGATTTAAGATTGATGAAAATATAAAATTAATTGAGGAACTTAAATCAATTGGAATTGATTTTACTTATCTAGAATCACAAACTAATCAAGAATCAAAAATAGCTAATAAGACATTTGTTATAACAGGAACTTTATCTAAAAATAGAGAATACTTTAAAGAATTAATAGAAAAAAACTCAGGAAAAACCACTTCATCAGTTACAAGTAAAACAGATTATTTATTAGCTGGTGAAAATGCAGGATCTAAACTAGAAAAAGCAGATAGTTTAGGAGTTAAGGTTATAAATGAAGATGAATTTTATAAACTAATAGAAAATGAGAGTGAGTAATAATGAAAGATGTTATAGATATAAATTATTTAAAATCGCTTGCTAAAGATATTATGTTAGAAGCAAACGATCAAGAGTTAGACTATATATTATCTGTTGAAGAATCAATTTTAGAAAAATTTAAAAAGGTAACAAGCATTGACACAACAAATGTAAAACCAACATTTTATCCTTTAAACGATATTCATAATTTTTTAAGAGAAGATAACAACTCAGAAGTTATTGAGCAAGAATATATTTTAAAAAATGCTCCTACAAGTAAAGATGAATGTGTAACTATAGCAAAGGTGGTTAATTAAGATGAATTATAAACCTAAAAGTATATTAGAATTACATAATGATTTAGTTAATAAAAGAACAACTGTAACAGATTTAACTAAAAAAGTTATAAGAGAATTAAAAAATGAATTAGATTCAAATGCCATTAATTACATAGCTGAAACTCAAGCTTTAGAACAAGCTAAACAAATTGATGCTAATTTTGATGTAGATAAAATTTTATGTGGTATTCCATATTTATCAAAAGATAATTTTTCAACTAAAGATATTCCTACAACTTCATCATCAAATATTTTAGAAGGATATATTCCACCATTTTCAGCAACACTAATTGAAAAGTTAGATCAAAACAAAGTTGTATTATTAGGAAAAACTGCTTTAGATGAATTAGGGATGGGTGGAACTGGTCTTTATTCATGTAATGGAAAGATAGTTAATCCAAGAGATAAACGTCGATTAGTTGGTGGTTCTAGTTCAGGATCTGCTTATTTAGTTGCTAAAGGAATTGTTCCTTTCGCAACAGCTTCAGACACAGGAGATTCAATTAGAAAACCTGCAAGTTACAATGGTATTGTTGGATTCAAACCAACTTATGGTGCAATTTCAAGATATGGATTACTACCTTATGCTCCTAGTTTAGATACAGCAGGATTTTTCACTAGAAATGTTGATGATATGGCTGTTTTATGTGATGCAAGTTTTGGTTATGATGTTAAAGATTTCACTTCAACTAAAATTGAATCATCAGACTTTTACAAGCAAATTAATTCTTTTGATAAAACAAAAAGTTTTGGTTATATAACTCATGTAATTGATTCTTTAGATGAAGAACATAAACAAAAATATTTAGATCTTTTCAAAAAATTACAAGATCAAGGATATACTGTTAAAGCAATTGATTTTAGACAAGATTTATTAGATGCACTATCACCGGTTTATATGATGATTTCATTTAGTGAAGCAGTTTCAACTAATGCTAATTTAGATGGAATCAAATTTGGAAGCAGAGTTGAAGGTCAAGATTACACTGAAGTAATGACTAAAACAAGAAGTCAAAAATTTGGTTCAGTTGTAAAAAGACGTTTCTTAATTGGTTCATTAAACTTAAAACGTGAAAATCAAATCAAATATTTAACTAAAGCTAAAAAAGTTAGAACATTAATCAATCAAGCAATTGAAGAAATGTTTGAACAAATTGATATTTTATTATTACCTCCTTCAAGATCTATTGCCCCATTAATTGATGGTGCTAAAGAAGTTGATGAAAATTCTCAAGAAAATGAATTTTTAGACGATGTTTTAATGCTTGCTAACTTCTCTGGATCTCCTTCTATTACAATTCCGTTTTTTGAATATGATGATATGCCAATTGGTATTAACTTAACAACTAAAGTAAAATCAGATTTATTAACTTTACAAGCAGCAAAAGCATTAGAAAATATTATTGGTATTAAAAACCAAATAGTGGAGGACTAAGATGAATAATTTTGAACTTATTATTGGTATTGAAAACCATGTTGAATTAAAAACAAATACAAAAATGTTTTCTTCTGCTCCTGTTACTTTTGGAAAAAAACCAAATACTCAAGTTAATGAAGTTGATATGGCTTATCCAGGAAGTTTACCAACTGTTAATAAAAAAGGTGTTGAATTAGCGATATTAGCATGTAATGCATTAAATATGAAAATTGACACTTTATTAAAATTTGATAGAAAAAATTATTTTTATCCTGATTTAACAAAAGGATTTCAAATCACTCAACAATTTAATCCGATAGGATCAGAAGGTAAATTAGAAATAACTTTACCTGATAATAGTAAAAAAGTAATTGAAATTGAACGTCTACATATTGAAGAAGATACTGCAAAGCAAGTTCATAAAGATGATTTAACTTATATTGATTACAACCGTGCTGGAGTAGGATTAATCGAAATTGTAACTAAACCAGTTATGAGAAGTGCTGATGAAGCTTGTGCTTATGTTGAAAAGTTAAGAGAAGTTTTATTATTTTTAAATGTTAGTGATGTGAAAATGAACGAAGGTTCACTAAGAACCGATTTAAATATTTCAATTAGACCATTAGGTTCTAAATCATTTTCAAATAAAGTAGAAATTAAAAACTTAAACTCAATTTCAAACATTAGAAAAGCTATTGAATTTGAATTAAACAGACAAAGAGAAATTATTCTATCAAATAAAATAGTTGAACAAGAAACAAGAAGATTTGATGATCAAACTAACTCAACTGTTTTAATGAGAAGTAAAAGTGATGCATTAGATTATCGTTACTTTAGAGAACCTAATATTTTACCAATTCAATTAGATGAAAAATGAATTGATAACGTGATCAAAAACTCACCTGAATTAGCAGATCAAAAACGTTTAAGATATGTTAATGAATTAGGTTTAAGTTTAGAGAATACAAACATTATTTTAACTAGTTTAGAAATGACTGAGTTTTTTGAAAAAACAATTAAGCTAACAAACAATTATGTTAAAGTTTCTAAAATGTTAATTTCAGAAGTTCAATCAAAACTAAATTTAGAAAACATTACTATTGATCAAACTAAATTAACACCAGAAAGTTTAGCAACTATTATTAATATGATTGATAATGGTATTATTTCTTCAAAACAAACAAAAGTTATTATGTCTATTATTTTTGAATCAAACAAAGAAACAGTTGAACAAATAATTGATAGATTAGGATTAAAATTAATTTCTGATCCTAACCAAATTAAAAAAATGCTAAAACCTATTTTTGAACAAAATAAAGAATTATTAACTCAATATGATTCAAGACCAGAAAGAGTTATTAAAACAATAATGGGTCAATTAATGAAAATTAGTAACGGTAATGTTAATCCTGACTTAGCTAATAACATTATTATTGATACTATAAAATATAAAAGTTCTACCTAATATGACTATAGAAAAACTTGAAAATTAAGCAGTTTTTTATAAATAACCTTAAAATGTATAAGATCAAGCATGAATAATTACTTAAAATTAATTTAAACAGACATAGAATAAGTTAAAAAAACTATTATTTTATGTCTTTTTTTATGTTATAATATAGATATAATGCTATATAAAAGGAAAAGAGAGATAAAATGGCGATACCTTTAGAAATAAGACAGGTTGCAAGACCTAAAAACACAGTTGTAAAAGATTATTTTGGAAAATATAAAGTTGTAAAAAGAACTAGTAAATACGTTAACGGAAAAGCTATACCAGTTGATCTGGAAATAGTTGGTGAAATAATAGATTTTCAATTTGTACCTTTTGAAACACCAATTCCAGTTGGTCAAAGATCAAAAAAGAAAAAAGAATTAATCGAAACAGGTACTGATGTTAAAGAGTATGGAAACGTTGCAATATTTACAAAAAACAGTGAAGATATTTTAGAAAA
>NZ_LFYS01000008.1 GCF_001199495.1 Mycoplasma sp. HU2014
TAATATCTGAAAACATAGTTCTTAAAGAAGCTATAACATATAATTTTCTAGCATCTTCAAAATCATAAAAATTTAAAAGTTCTCTAAAGATATGATTGTTTAATTTTTCATTTAGTGCAAAAAGACCATATGATTTAACGTCTACTTCATATGTTTGTTTTTCAATACTTTGATAAACACCATTGATAATCTTCCCAATAACTCCTTTTTCAACAGGAATAATTTTTCCATTTTTTCTTATTGATGTTCTTTTTATAACATTATAAACAGCTTCTTTTGTGGTTGCTTTTACTCTGGTACTAGATGGTCTTGGAATTTCTAATATGTCTTTAGGAATGGCCATTTTTATATCTCCCTTTTTATGTGTTAAACACTATACATATATATTTATTTTACCACCTATTTTTAATTTTTTAAACTTTTTTTAAATAAAATTGGAACAAAAAATAGAGCTTTTTTAGCTCTAGATTTAAGAAAATTTAATTTTTTAGATATTTTAATGTATTTAATGGACGAAAATAAGAATTTTTTAGTAAATTATTAAAATTATATAGTGTCCAAAATTGGGAATTTTTTAAAACATTAAAAATATGATGAGACTCTATTTATAACCCACGTTCTGTACTATTACTAGTGTCAATCATCTATCTAGCATTTCTGCTTCTAATTTTGATTCTGTTTCTCTTAACTAGATTCCTCTACCAAAATTTGAGTTTCTTGCTTATGGGGTTTACCGCGTTCCATTTCAAGGTTTCCCTATACTCGTCTCTGTGGCACTTCATAACTGTTGCATAGCTTTCACCTTAGCTTAGTTATGCCGTCAGTAAAATATACTGCCTAGACTTATTTATTCGTCTAGCATAATCACTACAACCATCACAGGCTGTGCAAGCGTGGAGTTTCCTCTATATCATCTTTCAGATACAGCGATTGACAAATAAAATCTCAAATTTATTGTACAACAATAATTTGAGATTTAAAACATATACTCAACTTTACTTTTTATTAGCCAATAAAGCATAGATTTCATCTATCTTTTTAAGTCTTTGTTCATTTTCAACTAAGCTATTTTCAATTCTTGAAATTCTTTTAATAATATCAGCATCTCCAAAAGTGTTTTTCATTAAATCTCAGTTTTGTTTACGATATTCTTGAATTTCAACTAAAATAGCATCGTTTTTATTTGAAATATTTTCTAATTTTTCATTTGCAACATCTAACTCATTTTTTAAATCATGAATTTTTTGTTCAAAATACATATAATCAGAAATTATTTCATCTAAAAAATCGTTAACTTCTTCAGCTTTATAACCTTTGTAAACTATATTAAATTTTTTATTTTGAATTTGACTAATAGTAAATTTTTTTGACATTTTATTTCTCCCTAATAAATTTATTGTATCATTTCCTAATACTTTAATAGAGGTGAAAATATGTATCCATTAAAAAATAAAGGACAATATCTAGAAACTATTTTAAATATAACTAATCAAAAGTATTTAAATGAGCAAATTTGTGTTGTTACAAAAATACCAACAAACATTAACTTAATCAATATTAAAAATAAAATGATTACAAATGCTACTTTTAAAGATAATTTTAATTGTGATTATATTGGAGTTTATAATTCAGTTTATTTTGAATTTGATGCTAAAGAAACTTCTAAAGATTCTTTTAATTTTAATGCACTTAGAAAAAATCAGCAAAACAAATTAGAATTAGTAGAACTTCAAAAAGGTTTAGCTTTTATTATTTTATATTTTTCTAGTTATGATGATTTTTATTTAATAACTTACAAGCAATTAAAAAACTATACAAGAAAATATAAAAAAACAATTCCAAGACAGTGAATTGTTAAAAATTGTATAGAATTGTTTTTAACTAGTTCATTAAAACTAGATTATGTAAAACATTTTAATCATCTAATCAATCAAATTTGCTAAGCTCATTAGTAATTAGTGAATATGAATTTAAAAATGTATTAATTTCTTTTATTAGTGATTCAAAATCATTAAATTGATTTTTGCTAACAATTTCTAATAACTGTTTTTTAGCGATCTCTTGATTAGTTAAAGTTAAAATATTTAGTTTTTCTTCTTCATTAAGTTTAAAGTTAAGTTTTTGATCTATTGAATCTAAAAATTCTTTATTATCTTGAATTTTATAAAAATTATCAGCAGTTTTTGATAATTTTTCAAACAACTTACTAAAATCGATGTATCTAGGTTTTATATCAATTAAATCATTATCAACAAGACCTTGTAATTCATTTTCTATATCATCAACATTCATATTGATATATTGACTTAAAAGAGTAGGTGTTACCATTTTTCTAGTTTGATCATTTATATGCATGATCATTAAAACAATCAACAACTGATTATCTGTTAAGTTAATTTTTTTATAGTATTCTAATAAAAGTTTTTTCTTAGAAACTATACCTTTTTCTAGTAGTTGTTCAATCATTATCTCACCTCTTATAAAATAGAGTTTAATAAAAACGGTTTAGTTTTCCAACCGTTTTTAAATTATTTTTTTATTTTATACATTCAATGATTCTTTTAATTGTTTAGCTGGTTTAAATTTAGCTGATTTTGAAGCAGAGATTTTAATTTTCTCTCCTGTTGATGGGTTAATTCCTTCACGTTCTACTCTTTCAGAAATTGAGAATTTACCAAATCCAGCAACTGAAACTTCTTCTCCACTTGCTAAGTGATTTGAAATCGCTTCAAATAGTCTATTAACAACTTTTTCAGCATCTACTTTTGAAATGTTTTCATTAATAATAATTTCATCGATTAAATCTTTTTTTGTCATATTATCAATCCATTCTTTCTATTTAAATTAAACATTTTTTATAGTTTAAAGGCTGTAAAAACTTTATTTAAAAGTGATATTGGCCTGTTATTATTATATAAAATTTTATTTAATAATATAAAGAAAGTAAGGGGTTTTTTAATAGTTTTACACATTTTTTCAACATTTATTAATATATTCAAATCTTGTATGTTGTAATTTAATTCTTCGATAGCTTTTTGTGTGTCATTATGCTTTGTTATCATTAAACCTAATTTAAATTCTAAAGATTCATTATCATAATAACTTTTTAAAAAACTTGAAAGTGTTGCAAAATTTAATAAACTATCACTTGAATAAATATTAAAGTTTTTCATAAGTTCATCAATTGATTGAATTATTATAGTAAATAAACTTGAAAGTGTATTTTTACCACACTCTAATCCAGTTAAAATTCCTCCACAAAGTGAAAAAACTTTACTAAAACTATTTGCAACTTCACAACTTAATATGTTTTGTGAAATTGAACAATTAAAATATTCATTTTCAAAGATATTAGCAACAACTTCAGCTGATCGAATTTCATTTGAACATACCATAAAAGAAGTTGGGTGTTTTTTAACTAGTTCACTTGATATATTAGAACCTCAAATAACTGCATAATCTTTTAAAATATCATTAGCATTAAAAATATCTATAATATCTTTTGATGATGAAGTTAGATCATCTTTTAAGTATGGATAAGCATCAACAATTATCATTTTTCTTTTAGAATAATTTATAATATCTTGAATTAAATTTTGATCCTTTTTACTAGCTAAAACTAATACTTCACAGTTTTCTAAACTAGCTACTATACAATCTGTAGCTTTTATGTTTTGATTAATTTTTAGAGCGTTTAAAAATTTTGAATTTTTATGTTCATAGTTAATTTGATCAGCAATTTCTTCATCATTTGTATAAATTACCACTTTATGGTGATTATCTGCTAAAACATTAGCTAAACTAGTTGTATAATCATCACTACCAATGATAGTTATATTTTTACTCATAATTATTTTCTTTCTCTAAAAATTATATTAATTGGTACACCTTCAAAACCAAATTGTAATCTAATTTGATTTTCTATAAAACGCTTGTATGAAAAATGAACAAAGCTTGGATTATTAACAAATAAAACAAAAGTAGGCAGATAAGCATCAACTTGATTAGCATAATAAATTTTTAATCTTCCACCGTTATGTTCTGGAGCTGGATTAATTAATTGAGCTCTATTTAAAACTTCATTTAAAACATGAGTTTTAATTTTAGTTGATAATGATTCTTTAATTTCTTCAATTGAATCAATAATTTTATTGATTCTAGTTTTATCTAATGCTGAAATAAAAATAATTTTTGCATATTGTAAATATTTAAAATAAGCTCTGATTTCTTCTTCTTTTTTTAATAATTGTTCTTCTTTGTTCTTAACTAGATCTCATTTATTAGCAACAATAATAATTGGTTTTTTTTCTTCAAAAGCTAGTCCACCAATATTTGTATCTTGATCAGTTATGCTTTTTGATGCATCGATCATTAATAAAACAACATCACTACTATTAATAGTTGATAAAGATCTTAAATAACTATACTTTTCAATACCATCATATATTTTAGATTTTCTTCTAATTCCAGCAGTATCAATTAAAGTATATTCTTTATGGTGATATTTAAACTTAGTATCAACAGCATCGAGTGTTGTTCCTGCAATATCACTTACAATCATTCTTTCTTCACCAACTAGTGAGTTAACTAAACTAGATTTTCCTACATTAGGTCGTCCTATAATTGCAATTCTAGTAGATTCATCTTTAATATTTGAATCATTTTTAGGCATTAAATTAATTACTCTATCTAATAGATCTCCAATTCCAATACCATGAGTTGAAGAAACCATCACAGCTTGATCAAAACCTAAACTTAAATACTCATAACTTTCAACTCCAGTTTGTTTTTTATCGTATTTATTTGCTACTAAAACAACAGGTTTTTTAGTTTTATATAACATTTTAGCTATAATTTTATCTTCATTAGTAATTCCTTGTTGAGAATCTAAAACAAAAACAATTACATCAGCTTCTTGCATTGCAATTTCAGCTTGAACTTTAATTTCTTTAGTAAATTGTTCGTCTTTTAAAGTAATACCTCCAGTATCAATAACTATAAATTCTCTAGTTAATCATTCAGCATTACCATAAATTCTATCTCTTGTTACACCTGGAGTGTCTTCAACAATAGATTTCTTTTCTCTAATCATTCTATTAAATAAACTTGATTTACCTACATTAGGTCTACCTACAATTGCTACAACACCTTTTTTCATTTTTATTCTCTTTCTAATTTTCTAATTTTATTTACTACTAATTCTACAACTTGATCAATAGTTAAGTTTGAATTATCTATATATCAGGCATCATCAACTAAAACTAAAGGTCCAGTTGATCTAGTTTTATCAGTGTGATCTCTTTTTTCTAAATCACTTTTAATTTCATCATAAGTTTTACCAATAATATTATTTTTAATGTTTTGTAGATATCGACGTTGGGCTCTTGATTCGATTGATGAATCTAAATATATTTTTAAATCAGCGTTAGGTAAAACTACACTTGTAATATCTCTTCCTATTTCAATATATCCACCATTTTTAACCATTTCACGTTGTTTTTTAACCATAAATTCTCTAACTTCTTTAATTGGAGTTATGTAATTTATTATGTTAATTATTTCATTGTTTTGAAGTAAATTTGTAACATTAACATCATTAACAAAAATATCAGTTTTATCTACTTTATAATCAAATTTATCTAATAATTCTATAACTTGTTTTTCATCAGTATGATCTATTTTTTGATCTAAACAAAATCAAGTTAAAGCACGATACATTAAACCAGTATCAATAAATTGGTAATTAACAATATCAGCTATTTTTTTAAATGTAGCTGATTTTCCACTTCCACTAGTTCCATCAACAGCAACAATTAATTTCTTCATATTAATTCCTTTCTAAACGTAAATAGGTAAGATAATTGAAATAACCATAATCAATACAAAAATTGGTGATAATATTGAAAATCATCTAAATTTTATTTGATAGATCTGTTTTTTTCTATCTAAATCGTTTAGTTTTTTTAAGTTAATCTCTTTACATTCTTTAATTAATTCACTAATTGATTTTTTTGAAATATTATCAGTTGTTTTACTTGGTTCTTGATTTAAATTTTTACTTATTGATGCTTTAGTTATTTTTGAAAAATTATTTTCAACTAGTTCTAGATTTTTATATTTATTTGTATTTTGTTCTAATTTTAAATAAGTATTATGATGAAGATCTTTTAAATTAGAAAAATAATATTTATCATCATCTAAAAAGTTAGTTTGAATTTTTTGTTTTTTATCTAATACGTCTTGAATATTTAAATTTTTTAAAATATACATTTGAGATTTAATATTTTCAATAATTTCTTGATTAATTGCTTCATCAGATGCACTTTTACCTAGATAAAATTTACTTTCTTCAAACTCTTTACTAGTCATTGATAAAACATTAGAAAAAAACTGATTATCAATTTCTTTTAACTTACTAATAACATCTTCTATATAATCAGAATATTTTCCATCATGACATGCTTGTTTAGTTTCTTGATTTATTAAAGCAATTTCTTCGGCAAATATTTCATTTCTAGAAATAGGTTTCGTTTTCATTAAAGCACCTCTTTAATCTCTTATTATTTTATCTTAAATATAGACTGAAAGATATTGTCTTACATAAACAAAAAACAAATCATAAATGATTTGTTTAATCTTATTTTTTAATTGTTTTGATAATTAATTTAGAAATTAAATTGATAAAGATTATATAAAATGTACTTAATCAAACATAAGCTAAAGCTGTTCTAATACCGTCATTAAATTTTGGATCTAAATAACGATCTATATTAGTTCCAATCAATAATCTTCCTTGAGTTAATATTGAATAAGTTATAGAACTTCTAAAAATTAATTCAAAATAAAATGTTAATAATGAAATATATTCAACTTTAATAGAAGGTAGAACATATCTAATAAATATTTGATTATTGCTGTAACCTTGCATTTTCAAATTCTTTATTATTTCTTGATCTAGATTATCTATAACTTCAACTAATTGTTTTGTTTGACTTGAAGATTGATGTAACACTATAGCTATTATAAGTAAAGTTAAATCATTTTCAAAAATAGATAAAAATACATAATAATAAACAATTGTAGGAATTAGTCTTATAAAAACGTTTATTGATCTAAATACCATTACTTTGATTCTGTTATTTAATGATAAACACTGAACTCTTATTAAAAATAGAGTTAGTATAAAACATAATGATATAGCAGCTAAACTAAATGAAAATGAATTTCAAAACAATAATATTGGATTGAAATTAGCATCTTTTGTTAAGAAACTAAATTTAGAGAAATCTGGATTGAAAAAATCTCTTAAAAACTCTTTTAATGAACTTAAATCAAATAAAGAAAGTTGTGTTGTTGATAATGTATAAATTGAAACAATAAATACAAATAAAAATATTGATACGATTATTCACTTATTGAAATTGACTTTTTTTGTTAGACGATTGTAATATTGTATTTTTGTTTCATTTCTTTGTTTAATAACTTTTGTTTTTGCTTCAACTAAATGTTTTTTAAATAAGTAATTTAAAAGTTCTAATATTAAAATAAATACCATTAAAACTGTTAGAGGTACTGCTAGTTGATCAAAATTAGATGCTGTTTGAGAAGCATAATAAATCAATTTTCCTATCCCAGGTAATGAAAGTGCACCTAATATTGAAGCTCATCTAATATTTGATTCAAAAGAAAATATAAATAAAGCAACAATTCTATTTTTTATTCTAGGATAAATTTCTTTAAAAAATGCTCTAGTTTTACTATTACCATGATTTATAGAATTTATATATCATTCTAGATCTATTGAATTTAGCATTTCAAAATAATACTTGTGAAGCCACAACCAAGTAAATCAAATATAAACAAACAATAAACTAAATTCATTTCTAACCGAACCTGTAATTAATTTAATAAACACTAGTTCAGGAATAGATCTTAAAAATAAAATTATAAAACTTAATAATGTTGATGTTATTTTATTAGTTGTTTTTGCAAATGAAAAATATGCAGTAACTAAAGCAAATAGAAATCCTATAAAAGTTCCAACTAAAGCAAATTTAATTGTTATTCATAAATATTTTAATGAGTCAACAAATAAATTTGTATACTCACCACTAGCTCGACCAGCAGTTTCAAAATTTTTATTACCAAAAGAAAGTATATTTAATATTTGCTTAAAGGTTTTATTAAAATTATAAAATCTAATACCACTTGAATGAGTATAAAAAGCTCATGCTACAATAGCTATTAAAATAAAAGCAAAAATATGATAATAAATACTATGAAATTTTCATGAAGTAGTTGTGTTATTATCAAAATTTATATATCTATATTTAAATAAATTTGATTGCTTTATTACTGTTTGTTTTTTATTATCTCTTTTAGTTCTCATTCTTGAATCTCTTCTGTTTTTTTATCTAAAACTATAGTTTTATTATTGATTGCAATAACTCTATCAAAGTTATTTTTAATTAAGCTTAAATCATGAATATTTACTAAAACTGTTTTTTCTTTAGCTATTTGTTTTAATAATGTGATTACTTCTAAACTTGTTTGGTGATCTAAATTAGATGTAGGTTCATCAGCTAAAATAAGTTCTACATTTTTAACTAATAATTTAGCTATTTCAACTCTTTGTTGTTGACCGCCACTTAATTCGCTTACTTTATAAAAAGCTTTATCAAGTATTTTTAATTCATCAAGTTTAGTAAAAATATTTATTTTTTGTTCTTTAGAAAGGATATTAAAAATTCTATAAAAAATGTTTTTATACTGGGATATTGATCTTGTTATGTTGTTGTAAACATTTTCAGTATTTATCAAATTAGGCTTTTGCGTTAAAAAACCAATTTTTGATAACATTTGGTTTTTTTGTTTTTTACTTAATTTTAGTAAGTCTTGGTTTAAAACTTTAGCTTTTCCTTTAATTGGTTTTAATGAGTTAATAATAACTTTAAATAAAGTACTTTTTCCAACTCCACTAGGACCAATTATAGCAATAAATTCATTTTTATTAATTTCTAAATTTATGTTATCTAAAACTGGTTCTTTGTTATTGTTATAACAAACAGTTATATTTTTTAAATCGATTATTTTATTCACTTTTAAAGTTTAGCTTCATCAATTTTAGTTACTAAATCTTTTGTTGTTTCTGCTTGAGCCTGTAATTTAATAAAATTATTAAACATTTCTTTTGTTAAGTTTTGGAATTTATTGTAACCTGTGTAAATTCCGTATGTGTTTTCTTCTAATGATAATGAAGTTAATGCTTTAGATAGAAGTTCAACTTGTTTAGTCATTAATCCTTTTCTAGCTAAAACAACATCATATCCAGCTGGGTTTGTAAATGTTAATGTTCTTACAACATCATTATCATAATTTGATTCTTTAACATTTTTATCTTTTTCAAATCCTTTTGGTTGATATTTAGATTTAGTTGGATCTGATTTAGTTCAGTTGTAAGCACCTTCATCATCAAAACCAATTTTTGGAACTACTTTTTCAGATCCAACTGTTACTTCTTTACCTAATTGTTTAGCAGCACTTACTCCTTTAAAAATGTGTTTTTTGTATTTTTCAACTTCACCTTTTAAAATTTTGGTAACTTCTGTTAAATCTTTACCAAAATGACGTGCTATTAAAGCGGCTTGATATTTAAAGCTTCCTCCACTTGAATCTTTTTCATAAACAATACCATTTGCTATAAAACCTTCAAAATCTTTATTATTTCATTGTTCAGTTATTTTATGACGTTCTGCTTTTTTACCTGAAATCAAAATAGCTCCACGATATACATATGTAAGTTTATCTTTTTCATAGAAATTTGTATATTTAGAACCATCAAAAATTAAAGTACCATTTGGATTATCTTTTGTTTTTTCAATTGTATTTCACTCAGGATATTCTTTTCCTGTTTCAACAATTCATTTTTGATTATTTTTCATAGCATCTGCTACTATTTTGTCATTTTTATTTCCATTAAGTTTGTTGTTATACATTTCATTTACATTATCTTGTCAAGTAAATCTTAATGTACTTGCTTGAGAAACTAATTGGAAAGGTAAATCAGATTTAACTTCATCTGTATCTTGAATAAATAATCCATTTAAATAATATGAATAGTTAGTAATAAATACATCATCACCTTCAGTATCTTTTTCTAATTTACTTAAATAACCTTTTTTATCACCATCTATACCTATTTTAAATTTTACTTTTTTAAAATTTTTAAGTGAGTCATCTTTATTTTTAAAACTTTCGAATTTATCTTCTAAAGTTTGAAGAAAAGTTTCTTCTAAATTTGTATTTAAAAAACCTTCATTAACTCATGCATTTTTAATTGTAATTATTTCTTGTCATCCTGATGTTTTGGTACATGAAACAGCGAATGGGACAATTGATCCAGTAGTTACTGCTCCAGCCATAGCCAACATCATTTTTAATTTATTTGTCTTCATATTTCCTCCTTGTTATAAGGGCAAAAAAGGTTGATCTCGTGTAAAGTACAAAAGATCAACCTTATAAAAGTCCTAGCCACGCATGCATTATCATGATCTGCTAATAGGTATAATCTCAGCCTTTTACAGCACCCTTATCCAATAATAATTATATAACATTAAATGAATATTTCTCAAGCAAATTAGATATCTACTTACTATATAAAACTATACATTATTAAAAGAAAAATGTTCTATTAGAACATTTTATCTACTATTTTCATTTTGAGTATAAATAACCTGTCATTCCTGATGCATTTAATGAGAATACTAATCCTGAATAAGTTAAATCTCTAAGTGTTGCTGGAAGATTATTTGATAATAAATCTCCAAATCCTGGACTATTATATTTTGATATAGCAACAGAAGATAAAACTAATGCTATAAAAGCAATAATGTAATTTATTGCCACAATAACTGTGCTTTTTTGTTCTACAATTTTTCCTACGTTTCCCACTTTAAGCATAAAAATAACAGTTTAAACTTATAAACCTAAATTTATAAGTCAACTGTTATTTTTTTAAAACTTCTAAAAGAGTGTGATAACCTGAACTTTTCACGTTCGTGTGACTAGTTTAGGTTTTTATTAATATCTTTCGTGCATTGATTTACATCTTTTTCGGTTATTTTTAATGCAGATAAAATTATTTTTTGAGTCTTGCTTAAACCATAAGAACTTACATATGTTTTATTGAATTTTGCTAACTCCATTTTTGATAATTCACTAAACAATGTATTCACTGTATGATGACCATTTTCAGCTAAAAATTCTTTCATACAATAACTGAAATATGATCTAACAATCAATGCTAAAAATGAAATAAACATTTTTGATTCTAAAACCAATCTATCTTGAACATTAAATTTATTTAAATCAAAAGTGGTCTTAACAGTTGAAAATGCTTTTTCAACAAGATCTCTTTTCTTGTATTGAGTAAGTATAAATTCTAAATCAGAATCAACGTTTGAAACTATTATTGAGAACCCTGCATTTTTGTGAACTTTTT
>NZ_LFYS01000009.1 GCF_001199495.1 Mycoplasma sp. HU2014
TGGAAAGTATTATTTTTGTTATAGGTCAACTTTAACAGAATTTACTCAGAAGAAAAATTTTATTAGTCGAACTTATAAAAAAGGTGTTTATGATGAAAAAAACTATTGGAAAAAGAAGATCTTTTTGGACTAATTATTTTTGAATGTAATGGAAATTTAAACATAAAAGATATCTACATCTCATACAAAAAGAGATGAGAAATTGAGTTATTATTTAAGCAATTTAAAAATGTACTAGAACAAAACGAAG
This sequence comes from Mycoplasma sp. HU2014, assembly GCF_001199495.1. Lineage (GTDB taxonomy): Bacteria > Bacillota_I > Bacilli_A > Mycoplasmatales > Mycoplasmataceae > Mycoplasma. The sequence continues at coordinate 251 of NZ_LFYS01000009.1, forward strand.
GAAATGTTCAGGGAAATTACAGAATAATAGCTACTGAATTTATTAATTTTTTATCATCTATAATGCTTTGCAGAATAAAAAATTACTTACTTGAAAATGGTGTTTTAGAAAATAAAACAATTGGTCAAATTTTTAGATATTTATCAAAAGTAATGAAAAAAAGAAAACCAAGAGTAAGAGAAGAGTGGGATGATGTTGAAACATTAAAATATATTAAAGAACTTATTAAAGTTTTAAAAATATAGTGTCTGAAATTGGGAATTTTTTAATATATAGGAATATTTTTGTTTAAAAGAGATTTAATATGAATAATAAATTATTTGAGAACTATAAATTAAGAATCATTGAAAAAGTAATAGACAAATATCTTAATGTAGCTAGTGCAATTTGTATTGATGGACCTAAATGATGCGGTAAAACTTCAACTTCATATTATTTATCAAAAAGTGCTTTTTTTGTAGGAGATCCTTCTGATAATTTTTCTAATAGACAACTTGCTTTAGTTAATCCAAAAATTATTTTAAATGGACAATATCCAAGACTTATTGATGAATGGCAAGAAGTTCCTTCAATTTGAGATGCAGTTAGATGAGAAGTTGATTGAAAAAATAAAAATGGAATGTTTATTTTAACTGGCTCATCAACTCCAAAATATAAAGGAGTATTACATTCTGGAGCTGGACGAATTGTAAGAGTTAGAATGGAAACGATGTCTTTATATGAATCACAAGAATCATTAGGAATAGTTTCATTAAAGGATTTATGTGATCAAAAAGTAAATGAACAGTTAGTTGAACCTTTAACTTTTGAACAATTAGCTTATTTAATAGTTAGAGGTGGATGACCTAAAAATATTGAAACACCAGTTTCTAATTGTCATTTATTACCTAACTCTTATATTGAAACTATTTTAAATGAATCAATTAAAGAAATAGATAATTCAAGATATGATCCATTAAAAATCAAATTAATTTTAAAATCTCTAGCAAGAAATGAAGCAACACTTGTATCAGAAGAAACTATTATAAAAGATATTTCAGCAAATGACGCAGAAACTTTTTCTCGTCCAACAATTAATAAATATATTGATGTTTTAAATAGAATGTTTATTTTTAACAATCAAGAACCTTATGCAACTAATTTAAGATCATCAAAAAGAGTGATGATTTCAGAAAAGAAACGTTTTTGTGATCCTTCTCTAGCTTGTGCTTTATTAAATGTTACAGTTGAAAAATTGGTAAATGACATTAAATTATTTGGTATTTTATTTGAATCATTAGTTATAAGAGATTTAAGAGTTTATGCTCAAGCTCTACAAGCTAAAGTGTTTCACTACAGAGATTATGATAATAATGAAATTGATGCTGTGATTGAACTTGATAATGGAAATTGATGTGCAATTGAAACTAAACTATCATCAGCTCAAATTGAACAAGCTGCAAAATCATTAAATAAAGCAGTTAAAAAGATTGAAAAAAATAACAATAAAGCTCCAATTTTAAAATGTATTATAGTAGGTATTGGAAATGCTATTTATAAAAGAGAAGATGGAATTATAATAGTACCAATTAACACTTTAAAAGATTAAACATTAAGAGTGATGAGAGTATGACAAAGTTATATAGTTAAGAGTATGACAAAGTTATATAGTTAAGTGTGATTTTTGTTTAAAATATATTTGTATATATTTACAAACAAGGGAGAATTATGGATAAAAAAATAATATGAGTTGCAACAAATAATAAAAATAAAAAAAGAGAATATCAAGCGATTTTAAAAGATTGAACTGTTAAAACTTTATTAGATTTACCAGAATATAATGACATTGAAGAAAATGGATCTACATTTGAACAAAATGCATTAATAAAAGCAAAAGATTTAGCAAAATATATTAATGGAATTGCAATTGGTGATGATTCTGGAATATGTGTTGATATATTAGATAATTTTCCTGGAATTTATTCAAAAAGATGAGCTTATCCAGTAACTGAATATAGTCAAATTTGTCATATGTTATTAGATAAATTAAAAGATTATCAAACTCAAGAACAAAGAAAAGCAAAAATGATAACTACAATTGCTTTTTATGATGCAGTTAATGATAAACAAGATATTTTTAAAGGAATTGTAGAAGGTTATATCTCAAATGATGTAAGAATTACAGAATTTGGATTTGGATATGATTATGTTTTTATTCCTAAAAATAGAGACAAAACTTATTCACAAATGACAAGTGATGAAAAGAATCAAAACTCAGCAAGAAGACAAGCTATTGATCAATTTAGTGATTTTATAAATAAGTATTAAGGAGAAATTATGACTGATAAAAGAAAATTAAATATTGTTTTATATGAACCAGAAATTGCTCAAAATGTTGGAGCAATTATGAGAACTTGTGTTGCTATTAATGCTAAACTACATATAATCGAACCTTTAGGATTTATTTTTGATGAAAGACATTTATCTCGTCCTAGTGCAAATGAGTTTAAATTTGTAGATTGTACTAGATATGATGACTGACAAGATTTTAAAACTAAAAATCCTGATATTAAACTATATTGTTTATCTAGATATGGACAAAAACCGATTTCAGATTTTGATTTTACAAAAATTAATGATGATGTATTTTTAATGTTTGGTAGAGAATCAACCGGAATTTCAAAACAAATTATTAAAGATAATTTTGATACTACTTTTAGAATACCTATGATCGCTGAAGCTAGAAGTATTAATATAGCAAATACTGTTGGCATTGCAAGTTATGAAGTTTTAAGACAATGAGATTATTTAGATTTAGTTAAGCATGAAGTTCAAAAAGGAAAAGACTATATTATGTCAGATGCATGAAAAGGAATTGAAGATTAATGAAAAATAAAAACTATTCTTATGTTTTAAGTGATTTAGATGGAACTATTTCTGATAAAAATCTAAATATCTCTAAAGATACAATTAAGTCAATTAAAAAATATCAAAAGAAAACAAATCATAAATTTAGTTTTTGTACTGGTCGATTAGATGTATGTAATAAAAAAATAGCAAAACAATTAAAAGTAAAATTACCAATCATTGCTTGTAATGGTGCTTTAATCACTGATTTAAAAACTAATAAAGTTTTATTTGCTGAGCATTTAGATAGTTCATTAACAGCAGATATTATTAAAATGTGTCATGAAAATCAAATTGATGTTGCTTGTTATGCTCCTGGTATGATGTTAGGAACTGATCAATCTAAAAGAATTAAAGTTTGAGAAAAATATATGTCAAACATCAGAAAAAAATATCGTTGAACAATTATAAAATTTGATACATTACTAGAATTATCAAAAAAAATTAGATCAGAAGAATTTAAAGTTGTTGAATTAATAATTAATATGTCTGGAATCAAAGAAGATCAAGTTCAAGATAAACTTAAATTGTTTGATAAATATTTAGATAAATTTGATTTAGTTCAATCACTTCCAACAATGTTTAACATTATGAAAAAAGGTGTTAATAAACTAACTGGTTTACAAAAATGATCAGAACTAATTAACACAGATTATAAAAAAGTAATTACTTTTGGTGATAATCATAATGATATTGAAATGGTTAGTGGAGTTGATAAAGGTTATGCAACAGCTAATGCTGTTGATAAATTAAAACAAGTAGCTTATCAAGTTTGTGATTCAGTTGAAAACAACGGTGTAGGAAAAGAACTTGAAAAGATATTGAATAACTAAGAAAGGAAATCAAAAATGAATAATGATGTTATTTTAGATCCGGTTCAAGAATTTGAAAGTTATTTACATAAAAATGAACAAATCATTGAAAAATATTTTCAAGAATTTACAGAACAATCAGAAATTAATATTGAAAAAAACCGTAGCCAAGTTAAAAAGATTAACGAAGCTAAACATAAATTAGATAGATCAAATACAATTTTAAAAAGAGTAAAAGTATGATCAATAATTAACATAGTAGTTATAGTAGTTTCTAGTTTAGCATTCGCATTTTTCATTTGATCTATTACTCAATCACAAGAAATGAAAAATTCTGAAAGAACAACTGCAATAATTTGTATAGCTATGTCTGTTATTGTTGCAACAACTTTTTTATTAATACATGTTTTATGAACTAGAAAAAAGAGAAAAGAAATTGATAGTATAGTTAATAATGCTAATAAAACATATAAAAAAGAATTAAAAAATGGTTATGATCAGACATTCGATCTTATAAGTTTAATTGATCATGGTACTAAAGAAAAAATCTTTTCTGAAACTATGCCTTTAATTAAATTTAAAAGATTTTTAACTCAACAAGGTTTAGATAACTTTAAAAAGAAATACAAACCTATTAATTATTATTATGATAAAGAATTATCATGCACAGCTTTAAAATCAGGATCAGTTTATAACAATCCATTTATTTTATCTAGCAGTTCTAAAATTGAAATAGAGTCTAAAGAATATGTTGGAAGTTTAGTTATTTCTTGACAAGAAACTCAAGGAGATAAAATAGTTACTAGAACTCAAACTTTAGTTGCTAGTGTTGTTAAACCTATTCCTGTTAAATATGATTTTTCATATTTAACATTTGGTGTTGATCTTGCACCTAACTTAAACTTTACTAGAACTAGTGCTGGATTAAATCAAATTAGTCAAAGAGAAAAAGAAAAATACGTTAAAAAAATTGAAAAAAGCTTATATAAATATGCTGAGAACAACCTTAACTTCTCTCCATTAACAAATACAAAATTTGAAGCTTATTTCGGAGCATTTGATAGAAATGATGATAGAGAATTCCGTTTATTATTCACCCCACTTGCTCAAGAAAATCTTGTTCGTTTAATCGAAGATAATAAAGCTAGTTTTGGAGATAATTTCGATATGATCAAACAAAACAAGTGTCTTTCAATAACTTCAAATGAATTAATAGAATTTGAAATAAATGATATTTATCCAATGATTGAATCATATAGTTATGATGAAATTAAAAAATACTTCTTTGAAACAAATAAATGATATTTCTTAAACATGTATTCAATTTTTGCTCCATATTTTGCTATACCAACTTTAAATAATATTGATGTTGATAGTCAAGCTAAAAAAGAAACATCAAAAGTAGTGTTGAGTAAACCTGAAATTGAAGCTCAATTATCAATGCTAGATAACTCTTTATTTAGACATAAAGAAGCTAAAACAGATTCATTATTATACGTTAAATCATTCGATCCAGACACTCAAATAGCTCAAGTTGAGTCTAAAGGATATGATATAGTTCAAAGAGTTGAATTTGTTCCAGTATGAGGAAGAGATGGAAACTTACATAACGTTCCAGTTCCTTGAGATGAATATATTGAATGTACTACTTTTGGTAAATTAAAAATAACTCCATTCAAAGAATTTAGTATCGATGATGATTGATATGAAAATGTTGCACCAAAATTAAACAAAAATCAAATTACAACAGATCTAGCAATTGTTGAGTTTGTAGATTAAAGTATAATAATTAAAAAGGAGATAAACAAATGGCAAATCAATTAGATGAAATTAATGGTCCTGTTTTTGAAGATGGACGTGAAATTAATGTTATCAATAAACAACTTCCTATTACAGTTGGAGTCGGATCAAAAATATTTGAAATTTTATTATGAATATTAATTATTCCTGGTTTAATTTTCCAATATAGAAAAGTTAAAGCTAGAAACTATTTAGCACAATTAGAACAAAAAATCCAAGCAAACGCTTCACAAGTTGATAACTATTTAGAACAAAGAGTTCAAGTTATGAAAAACTTAGCAAGTTTATTATCTAAATCAATTGATGTAGATAAAGATATTATGAAATCAGTTGCTGCTTATAGAAGTGGAATTGATCTATCTAAACAATCAAGAACTGAAGTTTTACAAGAAGTTGAGCATAATATTAGAGGATTACAACTTCAATTTGAAAATTATCCTGAATTACAATCTCATAAATCAGTTAGAGAAGCTATGCAACAAAATATATATCTACAAAAAGAAATTACTGCAACTCGTGATATATATAATGATTCAATTAATCAATGAAATAGAGCGATTAATGAATGACCTGCAAAACAAATGGTTGCAGCTAAATTAGGATATACAACAAAAATTCCTTTCGCTACAACAAGTGAAATTAAACAACAAGCAAGACAAGATTTCTTTTCTTAATTAAGTTGAACTAAAAAGTTCAACTTTTTAATTCTTAAAAAAGATAAGATTTTTAAAAATTAGCACTCTCATTGTTGAATTGCTAAAAATAGTGATACAATAATTGTAGTTGAATAAAATGTATTTACAAAAGGGGTGTAGATTTATGGAATTTCAAGAAAAAGGAACTCTAACTGATGCTTTAAAAAAATATACTAGAAATTTAACTAAAAATGCTAAGGATGGAAAATTAGATCCTGTTATTGGACGAGAAGAAGAAATATCAAGACTTATTCAAATACTTTCTCGTAAAACAAAAAATAATCCAGTTTTAATCGGTGAGCCGGGAGTAGGTAAGACTGCTGTTGTTGAAGGATTAGCTCAACGTATTGTAAAACAAGATGTGCCCGATTTATTAAAAAATAAAAAAATCTTAGAATTAGATATGGGAAGTTTAATGGCTGGAGCAATGTATATGGGTGACTATGAATCACGTGTTAAAGCTATTGTTAAAGAAATTGAAAAATCTAATGGAGAAATTATTTTATTTATAGATGAACTACATTTAATAGTTGGTGCAGGAAGAACTGGAACCGGTGGAGGAATGGATGTTTCTAACTTATTAAAACCAGCACTAGCTAGAGGTGAATTAAGAGCAATTGGAGCAACCACTTTAAATGAATATAGAGAATATATTGAAAAAGATGCTGCTTTAGAAAGAAGATTTCAAAGAGTTTTAGTAAATGAACCAACTGTTGATGAAACAATTTCTATATTACGTGGGTTAAAAGAAAGATTTGAAACATATCATGGAGTTAGAATTCACGATAACGCATTAGTTGCTGCTGCTAAATTATCAAGTAGATATATAACTGATAGATTTTTACCAGATAAAGCTATTGATTTAGTAGATGAAGCTTCTGCTTCGATAAAAACTGAACTAGCAAGTGTACCTACTGAATTAGATCAAGTTAATAGAAAAGTTATGCAACTTGAAATTGAAAAATCTGCTTTAGAAAAAGAAAAAGATGATAAATCAAAAGAAAGATTAGCTGAAGCAGTTAAAGAACTTGAATCACTTAAAAAACAACAAGCTAAGTTAAATGAAAAATGACTAAAAGAAAAAGAATATTTAAATAAAATTAACTCTTTAAAATCAACTATTGAAAGTTTAAAACAAGAACTTGAAAGAGTTCAAAGTGAGGGGAATTACCAACGTGCAGGAGAAATTCAATACTCATTACTTCCTTCACTTGAAAAACAATTATCAACTTATGAAAATGATTCAACTGACAGAATAATATCAGAAGAAGTTAGTGAAAAAGATATTGCTCAAGTTGTAGCAAAATCAACAGGTATTCCAGTTGATAGATTAATTTCATCAGAAAAAGAAAAATTACTAAATTTAGATAAATTACTAAAAATCAGAGTTAAAGGTCAAGACGAAGCTATTAAAGCTGTAACTAATGCAATTATAAGAAGCAGAAGTGGAATTAAAAATCCTGATAAACCAATTGGAAGTTTTCTATTTTTAGGACCAACTGGAGTTGGTAAAACTGAAGTTGCAAGAAGTCTTGCTGAAATTCTATTCAACTCACCTAAAAAAATGATTAGACTTGATATGAGTGAATATATGGAAAAACATTCAGTTGCTAAATTAATTGGTGCTCCTCCGGGTTATGTTGGTTATGAAGAAGGAGGAAGATTAACTGAAGCAGTTAGAAGAAATCCTTATTCAATAATTCTATTTGATGAAATTGAAAAAGCTCATCCTGACGTATTTAACATACTACTTCAAATTTTAGATGATGGAAGATTAACTGATTCACTAGGAAAAACTATTGATTTTAAAAATACAATTATTGTTATGACTTCAAATATTGGTAGTGAACATATACTAGCTGTAAGTAATCTAGAACCTGCAACATTTACAACAATACAAGATGAATTGAATAAAAACTTTAAACCTGAATTTTTAAATAGAATTGATAATATAATATTTTTCAATGCACTATCAGAAAATACAATCAGTGAAATTGTAGATAAAGTTTTAAATGAATTATCAGAAAGATTAATAAAAGATCAAAGCTATTATATTAATTTTTCTGAAGCTGCTAAAGATAAGATTATAAGAGAAGGTTATGACCGACAATTTGGTGCACGCCCTATTAAAAGATATATAGAAAAAAATATTGAAACTTTATTAGCTCATGCAATCATTAGCCAGACAATTGAAGAAAATCAAAGATATACAATTGATGTTAAAGAAAATGAATTTGTACTAGAAAAACAACAAATAAATTAGTTAGGTTAGTTATGTTAAAAGAAAGACAAGTAAAAATATTAGAAGCAATTGTCAAAGAATTCATTAAAACAAATCAACCTGTTGGATCAAAAAGAATCTTAGAGTTATTAGATATTAAAGTTTCATCAGCAACAATTAGAAGTGAATCAGCAATTTTAGAAGAAAAAGGATATTTAGAAAAGCAACACACATCAAGCGGAAGAACACCATCAACTAAAGGTTATAGATTTTATGTAGATAATATTATGAAATTTAATAACAACGAAGATAAAGAATTAAAAAAATATCTTCAACAAATATTTGAACTTCGTAATTATAATGTAGATAAAACTATAAATTATGCTAGTGAAATAATTAGTGAAATTACTAAAATGACTGCAGTTGTTGTTAAAAAAACTAATTTTAAAGATATTAATCTTAAAAAAATAGATTTAATTATTCTTTCAGAACAAATTGCTAATGTTGTATTTATATTTTCTGACACTTCAATTCAAAATAAAGTATTTAATTTAAATGATATTAGTTTAGAAGATCTTCAAATTGCTATTAAATTATTTTCAGATTCGTTATTAGAAGTTAGTTTAGATCAATTAAATGAACATATAGATAAATTAAAAGAACAACTAGCATTAAGTATTAAACAGTATGATTATGTTTTAAATACTTTTATAAGTACAATTTTAGATTCTAAAACAGATCAAAAAGAAATTCATGGAATGAGATATATGTTAGAAAATCCTGAATTTAGTGATACTGAAAAACTAAAAAAAGCTGTAAAATTAATGGAAGAGATTACTCCATTTCAATGATTTGATATAGCATATGAATCAAATAAAAAAATAAGTAAAATTTCAACAAAAATAGGTAATGAAATTGATGAAAATATTGATGATATTGCTATGGTAGGAACTGAGTTAAAAGTTGGAGATAATTCTACAGTACTGACTTTAATAGGTCCAAAAAGAATTGATTATTCTCAAGTTAATAGGTTAATGAATTTAATCATTGAGATTTTAGAAGGAAAGGATTTGGATTATGGCAAAACATAAATCTAAAAAAGATGAAATACTGAAAATATTAGATTCTTTAGATAAGCAACAAGCTGAAAAAGTTTTAGAATATATTGAAAGTATTAAATCTAAAAAAGATGAATTAGCTGAAGAAAATAAAAAGTTAAAAGAAGAAATAGACTACATAAAACAATTAAATGTTGCAGATATTGCTAATTTAACTAAAAAATATAATCAAAAAGAATTAGAAATTAAAAAGTATGGTGTATCAAAATTAGCTAAAGATATTATTCAACCAATTGAATTATTAAAAAAAGTTATTAATTCACCAATTAATAATGATGCAGTTAAACCGTATGTTATGGGATTTGAAATGATTTCAAATCAATTAGTTCAGTCACTTGAATCAAACAACATTAAACCGATGAACACTCAAGTTGGAGAAATATTTGATTCAACAAAGCAAGAAGCAACTGAATTAGTAGAAAACAGTGAATTTGAATCAAATAGAATTGTTGCTGTTTTAAGTGAAGGATATATGATTCACGATAGAGTGTTAAGTTATGCACTTGTTAAAGTAGCAAAATAATAAATTAAAAACATTAAAGATATAAAAAACACTAAAAACATTAAGGAGATAAGAAAATTATGGCAAAAGAAAAAATTATTGGCATTGATTTAGGAACAACTAACTCTGTTGTTTCAGTTTTAGAAGGTGGACAACCTATCATTTTAGAAAACCCTGAAGGACAAAGAACTACTGCTAGTGTAGTTGCATTTAAAAACTCAGATATTATTGTTGGTGGAGCTGCTAAACGTCAAGCTATAACTAACCCAAACGTTGTTCAATCAGTTAAATCAAAAATGGGAACAAACTCAAAAATTAACTTAGAAAACAAAGATTATACTCCAGAACAAATTTCAGCTGAAATTTTAAGATATATGAAAAATTATGCTGAATCTAAACTAGGACAAAAAGTTACAAAAGCAGTTATTACTGTTCCAGCATACTTTAATGATGCTCAACGTAAAGCTACAAAAGATGCAGGTAAAATTGCAGGATTAGAAGTTGAAAGAATTATTAACGAACCAACTGCTGCAGCTTTAGCTTATGGTTTAGATAAAGCAGATAAAGAAGAAAAAGTTTTAGTTTATGACTTAGGAGGAGGAACATTTGACGTTTCTATTCTAGAAATTGCTGATGGTACTTTTGAAGTTTTATCGACTAGTGGAAATAACAAACTAGGTGGAGATAATTTTGATGAAGCTATTATTAATTGATTATTAGAAAAAATTAAAGCTGAACATTCAATTGACCTATCAAATGATAAAATGGCTCGTCAAAGATTAAAAGATGAAGCAGAAAAAGCAAAAATCAACTTATCGAGTCAATTAGAAGTTGAAATTAATTTACCATTTATTGCAATGAATGAAAATGGACCAATTTCTTTTGCAACAAGCTTAACAAGAAATGAATTTAACAAAATTACTAAACATTTAGTTGATATGACTTCTCAACCAGTTCAAGATGCTTTACGTGAAGCTAAATTAACTGCTAAAGATATTGATGAAGTATTATTAGTTGGTGGATCAACAAGAATTCCAGCTGTTCAAGATTTGGTAAAAAGTTTATTAAATAAAGAACCAAACAGAACAATTAACCCAGATGAAGTTGTTGCGATGGGTGCTGCTATTCAAGGTGCTGTGTTAGCTGGTGATGTTACTGATGTGTTATTATTAGACGTTACTCCATTATCATTAGGTATTGAAACAATGGGTGGAATTATGACTAAATTAATTGACAGAAACACTACAATTCCAACTGAAAAATCACAAATTTTCTCAACCGCAGTAGACAACCAACCAGCTGTTGATATTAATATTTTACAAGGTGAAAGACCAATGGCTGCAGATAATAAATCACTAGGACAATTCCAATTAACAGGAATTCAACCAGCACCAAAAGGTGTTCCTCAAATTGAAGTTACATTCAAAATAGATGCTAATGGTATTGTAAATGTATCAGCAAAAGATAAACAAACAAATGAAGAAAAATCTATTACAATTTCAAACTCAGGAAATTTAAGTGATGAAGAAATCAACAGAATGGTAAAAGAAGCTGAAGAAAATGCAGCAACTGATGAAATCAAAAAGAAAAACATTGAATTAAAACACAAAGCAGAAAGTTATATTAATGTAATTGAAACTTCAATTAAAGAAGCTGGAGATAAAGTTTCACCAGAACAAAAAGAACAATCTGAAAAAATGGTTGCTGAAATTAAAGAATTAGTTAAAAATGAAGATTATGCTTCTTTAGAACAAAAAATGACTGAATTAGAACAAGCTATGGCAGCTGCTGCTGAATTTGCAAAACAACAAGGTCAAGATCCAAATCAAGATCCAAATCAAGATCCAAACCAAAATCAATAATTATAAATTTTAAATATAGACAAACTAACGAGTGTTAGTTTGTTTTATTACATAAATCAGAAAGAGAGAAAATATGGCAAAAAGAGATTACTATGAAGTTTTAGGTGTTTCAAAAACTGCAAGTGAAGACGAAATTAAAAAAGCTTATCGTAAGCTTGCCAAAAAATACCACCCTGATTTAAATAAATCAGCAGATGCTGAAGAAAAATTTAAAGAAATTAATGAAGCAGCTGAAGTATTAACTGATAAAGATAAACGTGCAAGATATGATCAATTCGGTCATGCAGCATTTGATCAAAATTCAGGATTCGATGGATTTGGTGGTTTTGGTGGATTTGAAGATATTTTTAGTCAAATGCGTTCATCAAGTGGGGGTTCATCATTTTTTGGAGATATATTTGGTGACTTTTTCGGATCTAATTCTCGTTCAAATTCCCAAAGAGTAACAAAAGGTGAAAGTATAAAAGTTAATATCTTTTTAACTTTTAAAGAACTATTATTTGGTGCAGAAAAAATTATTGAAGCTCAATTGTTAACTAGTTGTAAAACATGCGATGCAACTGGAGCTAAATCAAAAGATGATATAACTAAATGTAACAAATGTTTTGGAACAGGTCATGTTAACATTCAAAGAAATTTAGGAATGATCCAATTCCAACAAAGTGCAGTTTGTCCTGATTGTGATGGTGTTGGTAAAATCATTAAAAATAAATGTAAAGATTGTCGTGGTAAAGGTCATTATTTTGCTAAACAAAAAATTGAAGTTAATATTCCTAAAGGTGTGATGCTAGGTCAACAGATTAAAATGGCCAACAAAGCTCATGCTTCATTAAATGGTGGACCAAATGGAGATATATATATCGATCTATTACTAAAAGAATCTAAAGTTTATGAAATTATAAATGATTATGATCTTAAAATGATTTGAAATGTATCTTATATCGATGCTATTTTAGGAAATGAAATTACTATTAAAACTTTAGATGGTGATGTTAAAGTTAAATTACCAAAAGGAATTAGTTCAAAAGAAACAATTAAGATTTCAAATAAAGGTTTATATAAACAAGTTAATAGAGATAAAAGAGGAGATTTATTTATTGAAATAAATATTGCTGTTCCTAGAAATCTATCTAATAAAGAAAAAGAATTAATTCAATCATTATCTGAAAATTCAAGCTTTGAACCTAAAAATATAGTTGAATAAAATGAACATGTAAACAAAACCAGTTTACATGTTTTTCTTTTTAAAATATAATAAGAAAGCATAGCTAATGAGAATCTAAAAAAATATTAATTATAAAAGTTCTACCTAATATGACTATAGAAAAACTTGAAAATTAAGCAGTTTTTTATAAATAACCTTAAAATGTATAAGATCAAGCATGAATAATTACTTAAAATTAATTTAAACAGACATGGAATAAGTTAAAAAAACTATTATTTTATGTCGTGGGTTTTTAAACAAAATGAACCTTTAAATTTTTAAGTTATAATAATCTTATCAAAGGAAATTAGAAAATTAAACTAATCCAATAAGCCTAATTTTTCTTTGAGTTCGAATGATATGCGATAACATTCATTCTTAACACCTGAGACAAGTCCTGATAGTTCATCGACTACTTCACTGGGCAATCCACTTGGGTGTTTTTTAATGCTGTTAAGAGTCTTATCTAATACAGTATGAATCCATCTCGTTTTATTTATTGTTCCTAGGGTTTTTAAATCATGTTTTCTTTCTTCATCTAATTGTTTTCTTTTTGCTATATCAGCTATTCCTCAATCATGAGATCCTTTTTCTAATATT
>NZ_LFYS01000010.1 GCF_001199495.1 Mycoplasma sp. HU2014
TTCTTTTCTAGTTTTTCTCTTACAGTATGCACTAGCAAAACCCTGTTTTATTAATCTTTTATCTAAATTAGAATATGAAATCTTATAACCAAATTTTTCTTTTAAACAACTATGATAATTTTTCAACGTCAAAAATGAACAACTACTGTTATTGTTCTCTCCTCCTGTTATTTTCATTTCTCCTTGATAAACTTCACCCAAGTTGTATATTGTTTCATCACTATATTTTTGCGCATTCTTGTTATTTACATTTTTATGAGAAAGTATTATCTCCTTTCCGGTATTTATAAAATCAAGATATTCTTTCTTATATCTTTTTATAGTAGAAACAGATTTATTAAATTGCTTTGCTATTGATAAACATGATCTTTTAGGATCCTTTGCAAAGATATCTAATATACATTTTTTAATTTCTGCATATGACTTATTGTCTAAAATAGTAAACATTCTAACCTCCTTTACCAATTATATGTTTTGGATCCAAAACATATAATTGGTAAGGTATCATTTTGTTTGATATTCCAGACTTTTTATAATCTATGATTTTGATTTAAAAGTAATGATAAAATAAAGTTGTAAGTGTCAAAGAATATTAATAATTTGATATTTTATAAAATAAATACCTTTAATCAAGGAGAAGAATATGAAAATAGGTTTACCCAAAGAAATTAAACAAAACGAAAACCGTGTTGGTATTACACCTAGTGGTGTTGTAGAACTAGTTAGAAATGGTCACGAAGTTTTAGTTGAATCAGGAGCTGGATTAGGTAGTGGATTTGCTGATGAAGAATACAAAAAAGCAGGAGCAAAAATTACTGCAAATGTAGAAGAAGTTTGAAAACAAGAAATGATTATTAAAGTTAAAGAACCTTTAAAATCAGAATACAAATACTTCTATGAAAATCAAATTATTTTTACATACTTCCATTTAGCTGGATTAAAAGATTTAACACAAGAATTAGTAAAAAATAAAGTTGTTGCAATTGCTTATGAAACTGTTCAAACACCAGATAGAGCATTACCATTATTGCGTCCAATGAGTGAAGTTGCCGGAAGAATGGCGGTTATTACAGCTTCAAACTTATTATTAAAAAACACAACTCATGATGGACTAGGAATTCTTCCTGGCGGAACTCCTGGAACACCAAAAGCTAACTTTACAATTATTGGTGGAGGAGTTGCAGGAACAGCTGCACTTAGATTAGCAACAGGAATGGAAGCTAAAGTTACAGTAATTGAATTTAATGAAAATAGAATTAGACAATTACACGAAATCTATGGAGATAAAATTTCTATATTAAAATCAAATCACGCAAACATTGCACAAGCTGTTAAAGAAAGTGATGTAGTTATTTCAACTGTATTAATTCCTGGTAAATTAGCTCCTAAACTAGTAACTGAAGAAATGGTTAAAACAATGAAACCAAACAGTATTATTATTGATGTAGCTATCGATCAAGGAGCAAGTGTTGAAACAATTGATCATGCAACTACACATGCTGAACCTACATTTATTAAGCACGGTGTTATTCATTATTCAGTTCCAAATATTCCAGGAGCAGCTCCAAGAACTTCAACAATTGCTTTAACTAACGCTACACTTAGTTATGCAGTAGAAATTGCAACAAAAGGTTGAAAAAAAGCTGTTCAAGAAAACATGACATTAAAATTAGGTCTACAAACAGTTAATGGTAAATTAGTTTATAAAAATGTAGCTGATTCATTAGATATGCAATACACTGAAGTAGATAAAGCTATATAATAAAAAATAAAATCTAGCTCACGCTAGATTTTTTATTCATATTATTTAATTTTTTTAATAGTAATTTTATATGGTTTTGCAATGTCTTTAATTTCAACAGTTACTCCAGCTTTTTTACCTAACATAGCTTTTGCGATTGGTGATTCATTTGAAATTAAATTTGAAAAAGGATCAGCTTCAATAGCTCCAACAATTTTGATTTCTCTTACTTTTTTATCTAAGTTAGAAACAAATTCTACTGTTGAACCAATTTTAACTTCTTCATTACTTGAATCACTTGAATCATCAATAACTTTAGCTCTATTAATTAATGATTCAACTTCTTTAATTCTTGCTTCAACTTCAGCTTGTCTATTTCTTGCAGCATCATAATCGGCGTTTTCACTTAAATCTCCTTGGTTACGTGCTTCAACTAATTCTTCAATAACTTTAGGTCTTACAACTTCTAATAAGTGTTTAAGTTCAACTTTTAATTCTTCTAATCCTTCTTGAGTTAAAATGATTTCTTGTGACATGTTTTCTCTCCTTATATCTTTTAAATTATATAATATTGAAATTTAAAGTTCTATAGATATATTTATAACTTAAATAAGATAATTATATTAATATTATTATCTATTATTAATTAAAACTTCTTCTTGTTTATTATTTTTTTAATTCTTTTTCTTGTTGCTTTTTAAGTTTTTTATCTAAAGAGATTTTCATTCTTTGTTTTTCAGATTCTGAAATTATAGTTGTACTATCTTCTATTAAATGTTCAGTTTTACCTACAATTGTACTAATAGCAGCTCCTGAAGTTACATTAACTGCAGTTCTACCCATATCAAAAATACCATCTAAAGCTCCGATAATTGAATAAACTCCTTGAAAGTAAGCACCAAATCCTAATCCAGCTAACACTCCAGCAGTAACTACTGTGGCAGTTCCGGGAATTCCACTAATTCCAAGTGATGCTACTAAAGTAATAAATAAAGCTAAAATGAAAAATACTACTAATCCCATACTCGTTAGATTATTATCGTGTTGAGCTCCAGTTCATAAAAAGCTTGTAATAACTCCTGATTGAACTCCAGCACACCCCATTAAACCTAATGTAGATGAAAGTGGAGCTGCTGTTGAAACAACACTATCATCAACTTTAATATCATCTTTTAAAGTATTGATTAACATTGGTAATGTCGCATTTGATGATTGAGTTGCAAATCCTTGAATTAGAACTTTAAAAGAGTGTTTTCATCAACTAATAACATTAATTCTAAATGCAAGTAACATTAAAGTGATTCAAACTAGTGAAATAGTTAATCCAATATAACCAACTCCAATAGCTTTTCCAATTGAAGATAAAGCACCAATTGGTTTAGAAATAATTGAATTAGTAATCATTGAAAAGACAGCTAGTGGCATTATTTTCATAAATGTCATTAAAACAGAAATAACTAATTTTCAAGCTACATCAGCAGTTTTTCTAATTTTTTCCATTTCTTCAGGCATTTTTTTAGATAATATTTTAACTGAATTACCAAATAAAAATCCTAATACCATTAAAGGAACAACAGCATTTGCTAATCATGGTTGAACAAAATTAGCTGGGAAATAATTTCATATAATAGTTGGTAAAGCTTGGGTTTCAAACTTTTTATTAGCACTTTCTCCAATAGGTTGTAGATCAACACCTTTTCCTACATTTAATAAAATACCTATTCAAAATGTAACAATAAATGCAAAAGCAGTATTTAAAAGTAATAGCGATGTTGCTTTAATTGAAATTCTAGCAATATTTTTCTTTCCTGGTTTTGAAACTACTCTAAAAATAGCTAAAAACACAACTGGAGTAGTTAATAATAAAATTCCATTAATAAAGATCTTTTTAAATAATGAAACTCATATATCTAATTGAACTGCTCATGATATATTACTTAACCCTTCTTTTGGAAAATTATTTATTGCTTGAATTACAATACCAAAAGTTAGTCCTAAAGCTAACGCTATTAAAATTCTATAAATAAACTTTATTTTATATTTTTTAAATCCAAATCATAACAAAGCACTAATAAGTGAAAAAACAAGTATTGAGACAAGTGCTTGTCAACTACTGATTGCTAAAAATTTATCAAGCAGAACATTAGGTTTTTTATCAGATAATATCATTTAACCTCCTTATTTTAATATTTTTTCTAAAGCAATATGTACGATGTCTACTACTCTTGAAAAAGGTGGAGCATATGGTAGATCTATTTGAGTTAATGAATCATCTATTTTGATTTCATTTCAAATTAAACTAATTAAAAAGTTAATTCTCATCACTGATAAATTACTTCCATGCATTTGTGCTCCTAATAAAGTATTAGTTTTAGTATTTAAAATTAGTTTTAATGCTAAAGGTGTTGGATTTTGATAATATGATGGGTGATCATAATCTTTAATAAATACTGTTTTATATTCATAATTTAATTCTTTTGCTGTTGATTCATTAATTCCAGTTGAAGCTAATTCAGAATCAAATGATTTTACAATAGCAGTTTGTAATGTTCCTTGATATTCATTATCAATTCCTAAAATATCATCAGCCACAACTTTAGCAAATTTTCTAGCAACAGTTGCTAGTGGAGTATATGTATTTTGTTTTGTGATTCTACGAATTGAAGTAGCACAATCTCCACAAGATCAAATATCAGCTAAGTTAGTTCTTCCTTTATTATCAACTACAATTGCACCATTTTTTAACATTTCAATATTTGAATCATTTAAAAATCCAGTAGCTGGTCTAAATCCTAGAGCTAAAATAACCAAATCTACTTCTAGTTTTGAATTATTTTCTAAAACTATATTAATATTATTTGAGTCTGATTTTTCAAAATAAGCTAAACCATTATTTTTAATAATATTAATGTTATTTTTTATTAGATTTTCTTCTAATAAATCTGTAATTTCTTTATCAAATACCCTTTTGTTTAGTTGTGATTCTTTTTCTATTAAAGTAATTTCTTTATTAAATTCAGCAAGCATTTCTAAGCATTCTAAACCAATAAAACCAGAACCAATAACTGCTACTTTTTTAATAGAATCATTTTGTAATTTTTCTTTTAATTTAATACCGTCTTCTAATCTTGTTAAAGTGAAAATATTATCTAATTCAATTCCTTTAACTGGAGGAACAATAGGTTTTGCTCCTGTTGTGATAACTAATTTATCATATGATAACTCTATTAAATTATCATCTTTACGATATAAAATCTTTTTAGATTGATCATCTATTTTTTCAACTACTGATTTAGTATGAATTACAATATTTTGTTCATTAAATTGTTCAACACTTCTTGCAAGTAAATTATTTGGTTGTAAATTTTTATTACTTACAAAATAAGGTAACCCACAAGCACCAAGTGAAACATAATTTTCTTTTTGAATAACTATAACTTCAGTTTGATTTGATAGTTTTTTAATTCTACTAGCCACAGTCATCCCACTAGCAGCACCACCAATAATAACTATTCTCATTTATACCTCCTAAAGTTTAAAAAGAAAAAAATAAAATCAATTTCTTTCTTTAATAGAAATAGATTAATTCTATCTTAATTTATATTATAACTTAAAAAAATAAGGGTTAATTTTGTTTATCGTATACAATCATAACTAGTTTTAATCATTTAAATAATCTAATATTAATTCAGCAATCTTTTTATTTTTAACTACTTTATTTAATTCATCAAAATTTGAGTTTTTAATATTATCAATAGTTTTAAAATGTTTATATAATTCTTGACTTGTTTTTCTTCCTACTCCTTTAATATTTAATAATTGATCTTGAATTTGATTGTGATATTTTTTTCTAAATCCAGATTTAGCATATTCATCAACTCTAATTTGAACACCAGACAATCAATTATAAAGTTTTTTAAATTGTTTTATATCAACAGTTTGATTGTATATATCAATTAATGCTCTAGTTTTGTGATGTTCATCTTTAACTAATCCAATCACATCAATATCTAAATTTAATTGATCTAAAACTTGTTTACAAGCTGTTATTTGAGCTGATGATCCATCAACAATAATTAGATCAGGTAAAATATCATTAGTTTCTAATTTTTTAGTAAATCTTTTTTTAATCATAAACTTCATGCGATCAAAATCAGATGTATAAGTTGAATCAATATTATATTTTCTAAATTCATTTCTAATAACTTTAGCATTTTTATATACAACACAAGCTCCAGTTATAAATTGATTATAAATATTCGAGATATCAAACATTTCTATATAATTTGGATATGTTCTAATATTTGATATTTGTTGAAGTGTAGTTAGAATTTCATCTTCACCTCCTAAATTAACGTTATTTGATATTTTAGCTTTATTAGATAGTTCAATAGCGTTTTGTTTTACTAAATTAATTAGAATTTGATCTTGTTTATTTAAACTGTGACTTGTAAAGTTTAAAATGTTTTGATCAATATCTAATAGTTCAATTTCATTAGGAATTAATAAAATATCAGGAGTAATATTTTTATTATAAATTTGTTGTAAAAAACTATTTAATAGTTCAACTACTTCTTGACTCTCATAATTTTGAACATATTCATCTTTAAAAGTTAATTGACCATTTCTATAAAATAAAATCACAAAACAAATTCTATTATCATCTAAATAATAATTTATAACATCAATATTTTTATCACTATTAAACTCAACATTTTGAGCTGTTGTAATAAATTCTAAACTATCAAGTTGTTCTTTAATTTTTTGAGCTTGTTCAAATTGTAACAATTCACTTGCTTTATTCATTTGATTAATTAAATTAGTTTTAACTTGACTAATATCGCCTTTAAAAAATTTATCTACTTGTTTTATTTGATTTAAATAATAACTTGGATCAACTTGTTTAAAACAAGCTCCAGAACATTGGTTTAAATGATAATATAAACAAGGTTTATTTAAATTACCTTTACATCTTTTTAAAGGAAACAATCTTTGTAAAGTTAATAAAATAGCTCTAGCATTACTTTTTAATGGTAAAGGGCCATAATTTCTTAAAGCTTTTTTATCGTATTTTCTTTCATATTTATAAGTTGGATCTTTTTGATTAGTAATTACAATATAAGGATAAGCTTTATCATCGTTTAATAAAATATTATATTTAGGGTGATATTTTTTAATTAAGTTTTCTTCTAAAATTAAAGATTCTTTTTCATTATTTACAATAAAATAATTAATATCATCAATCTCACGAACTAATCTTGTAGTTTTAATATTATGAGCACGATTAAAATAAGAACTAACTCTTTTTTTAAGATTTTTAGCCTTTCCTACATATATGACTTGTTTTAAATTATCTAAATATAAATAACAACCTGGTTTATTAGGTAATAAATTAATTTTTTGTTCTAATTTCATAATAATTATTTGTTAAAAGTAAGTGTATCATCATCTGATAATATTTTATCTAAAGTATTGTTTTTATTTTCATTTTCTTCAATTTGTTGATTTTTATTTCACCCAAATGGATTAATATCTCTTTGTTGTCAAAACTCTTGTCTTGCTTGTTCAATAGGAACGTCTTTTTGATTAATTTTAATATTAATTAAATTAAGTTCTTTATCAAAATTTTCTTCTTCATCATCAATATTTACATCATCTATCACTTCAGTTTGATCAATTTCTAGATCATATTTTAAATCATAATCATCTTCTAAAATACTTTTAAAATCTTTTAATTCTTCTTTTTTAACTTTAACATATGACGGTAGTTGGATGATTAGATCACTATTATTAATATCTTTATTATCAAATAATAAATTAGTATTTAAATTATCTAGTTTATTTAAATTATTATTAACTTTTAGATCTTGATCATTTATTTGTATTTGATTTAATAGTTCAGCATAAATTGGACTATCTTTAGATGATAAGTATAAAATTCTTAACGCTTTACCTCTTTTTTTATGTTTAGGTTTAAATAAATAAAATCCATCACCAGTTAAAATTCAATTAAAGTAAATAAAACTAATAAAAATAACAATTATATAAGTAGTAGGTAGAGAAGTATATAATAATACAGCAATAATAAAACTACCTATAATTCCACCACCTAAATAAGGGTTGAAATATCCATCAGGATTAATTAAATAATGTGTTAAAACTTTATAATTTTGTTTATTAAAAACTGAGTAATTAATTCATTGTTGATTGTATGTTTTTATAATTTCATTAAAAATATTTTTTTGTCATAAAGCGTTTATTTTATAAACATTAGAATTAGTTTGATACATAACAGTAAATAAAATTAAAGATGTTAAACATAAAATTATAATAAAACCAGCTAAAAGCATTAATTTAAATCTTATTTTAAACTTAAATTTTATTTGAATAAAAATACATAAATCAAAAGCTAATAATATTAAATAAACCAAATATTTAACTCAACCAAAAATATAGTTAAATAAAATATCATCAATTAATTGACCTATAAGAGTAATTCTTCCAAAACTAATTGAAATAAAAAATAATAATAAAAAACCGTTTACTACTCAAGCAACTGAGTCTTGTTTATACTTTTTTTTATGTCTTTTAAAAATAATAGTTTTGTCTTCATTATAAAGTTGTTGTTTATTTTTTATCACTTGTTGTTCTTGCATCTTTTCTAATTCCTTTATTATTACTTTTTTTATTATATCTAATATTAACTTGACTCTTTTTATATATTTTAACAATCTTATTTTTACAAATCTAATAGTTGACTATAAAAGCGTTTTTTCTATTTTAAATAGAGTAAAACGCTTTTTAATTATTGAGCTTTTTTAGGTTTTGAGTTGTTTTTATTTTGATTGTTGTGTCTTTTTTTAGTTTGTTTTGCAACAAATACTTTTCCATCAGTTTCATTAATAATTGCTAAAACAATAGGATTTTTTCCTGATTCTTGTCTTACTAAACTTCTTACTTTATTTGTAATATCTTTTTTAATTTCAGATAGATCGTATTTATTTGGGTGTTGTTTAAATAATGTTTGACCTTCTAAAATTAAATTAGTTACTTCTTTTTGAATTATTTTAAAGATTGGATTATCTTCTTGAATGTATAATACTCCACGCATTTGTGTATCAATTAATGAAACTAATTCTTTATTTCTAGAATCAATAGTTGCACCAACTATAATAACTCCATCAGTTGCTAATTGTTTTCTTTCATTTAAAACAATAGAACCAACATCACCAATTCCAACACCATCAACATAAATATTTCCCTCATCAACCATATGTTCAGATATAGCTAAATGTTTTTTAGATAATACTAGTGTTTCACCATTATCAATAATTCCAACATTACCAGGTTCTACTCCTGCTTCAATTGCTACTTTTTCAGCTTTTAAACATTCTTTGTATAATGCTTTTATTGGAATGAAATATTTAGGTTTTAATAGTGAAGTCATCATTTTAATATCTTCATAACTTGCTCTCATTGATCAAATATTTTTATCACTTAATGAAACTAATTTAGCATCAGTTCTAGCTAATTCATCTAAAATTTGAGCATGTCTTTTTTCAATTCCAGCAGCTGGTGGAGTTGCTAAAATAATTACATCTTTTTCTGTAAATTCAACAACATGATCATTTCCAGTAGCTATTTTCATTAATTTAGAATATAAATCATCAGCATTACCTGAAATAATTAATACTCCATCATCTGATTGCATATATTCTTGAATGCTAATTAATGAATCTTTTTTAATTACTAAATTTTCATGAATTAAATTAGATTTTAAAACGGCATCCATTGTTCTTCCATAAACTGCAATTTTTCTATTATTTTCAATAGCAGCCATACAAATTTCACTTAATTTATAAATATCTTCTTCAAATATTCCTACCACTATTTTTGTTTTCTTTTCTTTAAATGGTGCTGCTATAAAGCGATCGATTTTATGATTTGGAACAGTAAAATCAGTACGTGAAGCAAATTCTGCATCTGAAATAAATGCTAAAACTCCTTTTTTAGCAATTTCAGCAACGTGACTAAAATCAGTTGAAAAATAAGATTGTTCTTTTCCATCAATTATGTAATCTCCAACATAAATAATTGATCCTAAATCAGTACAAAATGCATAACCAAGTGATTGTGGAGATGATGAAGTTGTTCTAAATACTTCAACTTTAACATTTCCTATTTTAATTACATCTTTATCTTTAACTGTTTTAAACATTTTTTCTTTATGTTTTAATCTCATTCTTTCGATTTTGATTTTTGCAATTAATTCTGTAATTTCATTACAATAAACAGGAGCATCAATTTCTTTTAATAAATAACCTAATGATCCTATATTATACGCACTAGGATTAGTTAAAAATACTGCTTTAATCTTTTTCTTATTTTGTTTAATAAAGTCTAATTTAGGAATAACAGTATCAATTCCTAAAATACCTTTTTCTGGATATTTTAACCCAGCATCTAATATAAACATCTCATCATTAATTTCTAAAATGTAAAGGTTTTTACCCTTTTCATCTTGTCCACCAAGAGCTGTAAATCTAATATTTGGCATTATAAAAAATTCCTTTCATTTTTCATCTTAATATTATAAAATCTCACTAATCGCGTTTAATCGTTAGATTAGTTAAAAGTTTATTTCTTAATATATATTTTAACTTATAAATTTTTATTATTGAATAATAGAATTGTTTTAGTAGTTAAGTTAGTTGGTAATAATAAAAAAACAAGTTTCTAGGACTTGTTTTAATATGAATTATTAAGCAGTGGTTGATTAGCTATTACTTTCTGTTCTTGAAGTATCAGATTCTGTTCTTGAAGTATCAGTATCTTCTGTTCCTCCACCAGTGGCATTGTTCACCGATCCTCCGCCAGAGTTGTTTTCTGTTTCTCCGCCAGCAGCATCTCCTGATCCTTCAGATTCATTTTTTTCTGGATCTTTTGCTCCAGATGATCCTTTGCCTTGGTTAGCTTCATCAGCTGGAGTTTTAACTTCAGTTTTACATTATAAAAGTTCTACCTAATATGACTATAGAAAAACTTGAAAATTAAGCAGTTTTTTATAAATAACCTTAAAATGTATAAGCTCAAGCATGAATAATTACTTAAAATTAATTTAAACAGACATGAAATAAGTTAAAAAAACTATTATTTTATGTCTTTTTTATGCTATAATATAGATATAATGCTATATAAAAGGGAAAGAGAGATAAAATGGCGATACCTTTAGAAATAAGACAGGTTGCAAGACCTAAAAACACAGTTGTAAAAGATTATTTTGGAAAATATAAAGTTGTAAAAAGAACTAGTAAATACGTTAACGGAAAAGCTATACCAGTTGATCTGGAAATAGTTGGTGAAATAATAGATTTTCAATTTGTACCTTTTGAAACACCAATTCCAGTTGGTCAAAGATCAAAAAAGAAAAAAGAATTAATTGAAACAGGTACTGATGTTAAAGAGTATGGAAACGTTGCAATATTTACAAAAAACAGTGAAGATATTTTAGAAAA
>NZ_LFYS01000011.1 GCF_001199495.1 Mycoplasma sp. HU2014
TCAAAATCATAAAAATTTAAAAGTTCTCTAAAGATATGATTGTTTAATTTTTCATTTAGTGCAAATAAACCATATGATTTAACGTCTACTTCATATGTTTGTTTTTCAATACTTTGATAAACACCATTGATAATCTTTCCAATAACTCCTTTTTCAACAGGAATAATCTTTCCATTTTTTCTTATTGATGTTCTTTGTATAACATTATAAATACCTTCTTTTGTGGTTGCTTTTACTCTGGTACTAGATGGTCTTGGAATTTCTAATATGTCTTTAGGAATGGCCATTTTATATCTCCTTTTTTATGTGTTAAACACTATACATATATATTTATTTTACCACCTATTTTTAGTTTTTTAAGCTTTTTTTAAATAAAATTGGAACAAAAAATAGAGCTTTTTTAGCTCTAGATTTAAGAAAATTTAATTTTTTAGATATTTTAATGTATTTAATGGACGAAAATAAGAATTTTTTAGTAAATTATTAAAATTATATAGTGTCCAAAATTGGGAATTTTTTAATTAAATCTAATTTAGAAAAATCTATTTCAATATTAGGATTTTTAGATTTTATAATTTCTATTAATTTATTTCGTTGTAGATCGTCTTGTACAATTGCATCTAAATCAGTAATAGTAATTAAAGTAGTTAAATCTTGAGTAACTTTAAATACAAGTTCAACTACACCTTTATAAGTTTTATCACCAGTTTTAGGTTTTACAATAACTTTATTTTGTTGAATATCTAATTGTATCTTATTAATATCTAAACCAGGATTCTTTTCTTTTATTAAATTTAATAATAAATTTTGATTAGTTTTATCAGATCTATTAATTATTCCTAAGTTAGTTACATTTATCACATTAGATAATTCCTTACTTATTTGAAAAATAAATTCAACCTCACCTTTATAATCTTTTTGACCATCTTTATTAGGTTTTACAATAATTTTATTATCTTGGATATGAAAATCTAATTTATTGAAATCTATTTTAGAGTTTGTATTTAAGTTAGTTATTATTCTAGTAAGTTCATTTTTATTATTTAATTCATCTTGATCGATTATTCCTAAATCTAGATTAGTAATTAATGAATTTAAATGAATGCTTTTTGATTTTTGAGTTTGAACATATCAAGTAGTTGTTGCTCCACCAGATGAAGTAAGCACTATAGCACCAGCGATTAGTAATTTAGTTTTTAATTTCATAATATCCCTTTCTAAGATTTGTATAAATAACATATTCTTGGTAATTATAAAATCAAAAAAAAAAAAAAAGACTTGACAAAAATCGAGGTGTGTGCATAGTACCCGGAAATCATAATAAACTCGTAAAATTTAAATACGAATTAGAATTTGTTTGTCTATCTTTATTTAAATCAAATCTATTTATAAGACCGATGTTAGTATTTTGAATTAGTCTTATTAAATTAGTTCTGTTATCTTTTTTAATTTTAGCGTCTAATCCTATTGTAATTCCTGTTGTAGCACTTGCAACTGAAAAAAATCCTGCAATAATAGAAATTAGTTTTTTTTACTTTTTTCAGAAACAGTAGTAATTAATATCACTTAAACTAAATTAAATATTAAAAAAATCAAGATCTTTTGATCTTAATTTTAATTTAGTCCAGTTGATTTAGCATTAACTATTGATAATCAACTATTGAATGAATGTTCTAATTCTTCAACACTTTCAGCTTTATCTATAACAATAAATATAATATCTTCTTTTTTAAAATTCATTTTATGCATATATTCAAAAAACTTATCATATTGTTTTTTGTTTTCTAATTGTTTTTTAAACTCTTTAATACTTTCTGTAAAATTCTTAGATTTTAAAAGCAATACTGGAATTGAATCAGATGAGTAAACTGCATTTTTAAATGATACACCAGTAATCATTAATTCAGATTCTTCAGCTTCACTAACTTCAATTCAGTTATAAGTTTTTCTTGTACTTAAAATTCTTTTAACTTTATTAGAATCTTTATTTTTACCATTTAAAATTTCTCTTCAAGAAAAACCGGATTTTGCACCCCAAACAGCAACAGCAACACCAATTATTCCTAAAATAAAAACAATAACTATCAATCATACTGGCATATTAGTGGGTGGTTTAGTTACATTATTTGATTTAGTTAATAAAAACATTATTTATAACCTCTTAATTCTTTTCTTTCTGTATCTCTTTTTTTGATAGCTTCTCTTTTATCGTATTTTTTCTTTCCTTTAGCTAAAGCGATTTCTAATTTAATATAATCACGTTTAAAATAAAGTTTAGTTGGAATGATAGTTAAATTTTCTTGTTTTACTCTATTTAACATTCTAATAATTTCTTTTTTATGTAATAATAATTTTCTTGTTCTTAAAGGTTCTAACCCTTTAATATAGTTAGAAAACTCATATTTTTTAACATTCATATTTAAAATATAAGCTTCTTGTTTTCTAATAATTATAAAAGATTCATTAATAGAAACATCATGATTTCTAATTGATTTAACTTCAGGACCAGTTAATACCATACCTGCTTCATAAGTTTGAATAATTTCATAATTAAAATAAGCTTTTTTATTTTTAGTAATTAAATGTTCACCCATTTGATCACCTCTTTTTATTATTGTACTAAAACAAAATCAATAGCTCTTTTTTTAACATCAGCATTAATTAATTTAACTTTAACTTTTTGACCCATTCTATAATAAGTATTATCAGGTTTAATTAATATTTTATTTTCTTCATCATAAACTAAGTTGTTATCCATATTAGAAATATGAACTAAACCTTCTATCATATTATCTAATTGAATAAACATTCCAAATTTGAGAACTGCAGCAATAGTTCCAGTATATGTTGAACCGGCTTTATCAGCCATAAATTCAGCCATACATGCTTTAATAACTTCTCTTTCACAATCAACACTAGTTGTTTCAGTTTCATTAATAATATTACATGCTTTTGTAATGAAGTTTTGATTAGATTCTAAAACAAATTTTCTAGTATCTCTTTCTAAAAGATATTGTTTTAAATAACGATGAACCATTAAATCACTATAACGTCTTATTGGTGAAGTAAAGTGAGTATAACATTCACTAGATAATCCAAAATGACCAATATTTTCTAATCCATACTTAGCTTTATCCATGTATTTTAATAATGAAATATTTAATAATTCTACTTCTACTGGATCTTTAATTTGTTTTTCAATTTGACTTAAAGTACGGTTAATATTTTTTGGATCTAACATCTCAAGTGGTGTTAGTTTTGGATCGATTCCAAATGATTTTAAAGATTGATATCAAGTAATTAATTCTTGTTCATCTGGTTTCCCATGATTTCTATAAATAAAAGGTAATTCTTTTTCATAGATTAACTCAGCAACTGCTTCATTTGCACTAACCATAAATTGTTCTATTAGTTTTTCAGATTCTCCTATCGTTCTTGCTGTAATATCAATAACTTTAGAATCTTTATCCATAATGATTTTAGGTTCTCTTACTTCAAAATTAATTGTTCCTCTTTTAACTTTGTATAATTCAATTTTTTTATAAAGTTCATAAGCATTATCGATCATTTCTTTACTTTCTGAATCATGATTTCAAGTTTTATTTTCAAAATATTCATTAACTTCTTTATAGTTTAGTCTAAATTTAGAAATAATAACTGTTTCATAAACTTTTTTAGTCAACATAATTCCATTACTATCAAATTCCATTTCACAAGCCATAGCAAATTTTTTAGTATTTGGATTTAAAGAACATAAATCATCAGATAATATTTTTGGAAGCATAGGTATTACTTTATTAGCTAAATAAGTTGAATTACCTCTAAATAAAGCTTCATTATCTAAACTAGTTTTAGGTTTAACATAATAACTAACATCAGCAATAGCAACATAAAGTTTATAATGACCGTTATCTAATTTTTCAACACAAATTGCATCATCTAAATCTTTAGAATCAATTCCATCAATTGTTACTATCATCTTATCAACTAAAGAATTTTTTTGACGTTTTTTTAACTCATCAGTTTGTTTTTCAACTGGTATGTTTACTAATTCAGCATCTTTTAAAGTATTTTGATTGAATTCTGTTTTAATTTCAAATTCTTCAGCAATAGCAATAATTCTATCACTTGCTTTTCTAATGTCACCAACTACTTTTTGTAGTCTGATAAAGATTTTTCTATCTTTAACATTAATGATTTTTGCTTTAATTAATTGATGTTCTTCATATTTAAATTCAGCTTTATTTAAAATTACAAATCTAAAATTATCAAATGACTTATCTGTAGGAATAAAGTCTAGGAATTTTTTGTCATATGATCTAACTATTTCACCAATTAAAAAGATTTTTTCTCTTTTTATCAAATCACAAATTACAGCTTTAGTTCTATCATCTTGATCATTAACAACTGTATAAACAACTTGATCTGTTCCAAAACAACCATTTAAATCAACTGGTGCTACAAAATAATCTTCTTGATCGACATTTAATAAATCATTAACAAAACCAAATCCTTTTGGATTTAATTTTAAAATACCTTGTTTGTATTTACTATCTATTAAATAAACTTGATTAGAATTTGAAACTACTATTTTATTTTCTTCAACTAAATTATCTAAACTATTTTTAACATCAACGTGATCAATTGTTTTAAATTTACTTAGTAAAGTATTTAACATAATTTTATGATTATGTTTTTTTATTATCTCTATAATTTTAGATTCCATAATTTCTCCTATCTATGTCTATTATTAATAAAAAAGAAACACTATACAAGCATAGTGTTTGTGATAATACAAATTGTTAAAGCTAGTATGAAAAATATAATCCCTAAACTTAACATTCATACAGATAAAGTTTTATCTAAACCACGTTCTTTTGAGTTAGAGAATAATTCTTCATTACCCCCATTTAAAGCACTAAGTCCAGTTTGAGATTGTTTGTTTTGAATTAAACCAACAAAAATCATTATTATTGAAATTATCATAGCTAATATTTCAAAAGCTAATATTATTTTTCTACCAATTTCCATAGTGTCACTTGAAACTAGAAATGATAACATAAATTCACCTCGCATAACTAATATAATGATATATTAAAAACATACTAAAAACAAAGTAATAATTAATTGTAAAAATTAATTTTTATAACATTTTTTAATGAATAATATTGATCCAGCAACTAATGTGATAAATATAACACCAACTGAAGTAGCTACTCCAACTATTAATCCTTTTGATGTTTTACATAAAGTTTAATTTTAGCTTGAATTGCTATAAATTCTGTTTCACCTTTAAAGTTGGTTGAATTTTCAGTTGCTGAAATTTTTACTTTAACACCTGGAATTGATCTATCTCTGATAAATTCAATCTTATAGTCTTCATCTTTTTATTTGGTCTTATTTTTAATAATTTGTTTTGTAATTTTATTTTGATGATCATCTATTTCTTCTTTAGTATAAAATTTAAAAAATGACTTACGGTTCTTTTTTATTCATAGTAGACATCCTTAAGTTATTTATTTATTAATTATATAAGTTGGAAAAATATTTTTTAAGATTATACAAAAAAAACAAGATTTGTTTTGTCAAATCCTGTTAATTTTAAAGTATTTATTAATTGAGTTTTATTATTGGTTTTTAATTGCTCTTAATTCTTCTAATAATTTATTAAAATCTTTTGATTCAGATTTTTCATCTCTAGTTTGGTTAAGTAATGCTGAATCAATTGATTTAATCATTTGAGCTGATTTATCATCAGTAACCATAGCTTTAGCAATTGTTTTGTCTTCATTTAATTTTAATAATGAATCAAGAGACACTGAAGCAGATCTTAACATATTTAATTTAAAGTACATTGCTTCAGTTTCTGTATTTTCTTTTGTTAATTCATCAATTGTTTTGTCTTTTAATTTTGTTTCTAATTCTTTAATTGTGTTTTTGAATAACTTTTGTGTTTTAGTTGTTACAACATCTTTTAAAGGCATCACGTATCCTGAAGTTCTAGCAAGAGTTAATCAGTTATTTTCTTCTTCTGTGGTAATTTTGTTTTTACCTTTGTATAATCATTCTAAGAATTTTTTAGTTGCCTTATTTACTTTATCATTTGATGAAGCAACTGGTATGATACTTGATCCACCTTCATTAAATACGCTATATGTTGAACCTTTGCTTTTGATTACTTGCGAAGTCATGTATACATCACTTTCACCTGCATTGTTTTTGTAGAATTCTGCTTCTTTATCTTTTTCAACTTTTCCTAAGTATGGGTGGTTTTTTGAGACTCTAGTAACTTTATTTTGATATGCTCCAACTGATGCCGCAAAACTTATTGCACTTTGAAATCTCATAGTTTCTCATGATCCTCATTCTTCTCTACCGTTTTTCATGTATTTGATAGAGTGGAATGCTTTTGTTGATTTGGTACCATTTTCTGATACTTCTTTTCTAAACACAGTTTTAGCTGTTTTTGAATAGTCTTCTCATAGTGATTTGAATTTTGAATTAAAATCACTATCATCAATTAAGTTATATTTAACTTTTTTACTTCCATCTAATTCAAATGCTGATTTTTTCTCATCTTCAATTTTAGTGTGTAGTTCTTTTAAGAAAGCTTGATCTTGATAATCAATTGATAGAACTTCACCAGATAATGTAGAAGTTGTTAACTTTTCTTGATCCTTTATTTGAATATTTTCAGAAAATTTTAAAGCAAGCTCTCTAATACCATCTAGTGTTTGAAAAGTTTCATTATTAACTGTGAAATCTCGAAATGGTTTTTCATTTTCAGTAGTTGTTTTAAGCTCAACGTGTGCTCAAATTGAAGTTGTAGGAATTTCTTTTTCTTTAACTTCTTTAGATCTTTTTACTAAATCAGCTTCATCTTCTACTGTTCCTCCACCTTGTTTGATGATTTCAAACATTTTATTTAATAATCTTAAGTTGAAAACAGCAGAATCAACATCAGCATTATCAAATGGAACATTAAAAATTTTGTCAGTTTC
>NZ_LFYS01000012.1 GCF_001199495.1 Mycoplasma sp. HU2014
TTGATAAATTAATTGCATAATAACATCTTTTAGTGTTGTTGATCTTGTAGTAGAACAATTATCAAAAATATCAAAATAATCAAAGAGTTTTTCAATAATCTCGTAACCTTTATACCTTTCTATAACCTCTTTTTTCAATGATTTTTTCTCTTTGAAAATTTCATCTAATTTTGTTTTAGCTTGTTCTTTTGTTCAAGATAGTGGGAAGTTTGCAATAATTGCTTTAATCACAGTTAGCGGATCATCGTGATATTCTTTCAATTCATGTAAATAACCATAACCAAATCTGAATTCAAACCCCTTGTTATCTCTTCTTGGCACCCCAATTGATAAATATTCACCCTTCTTAACTCTTGCTATTGATGTTCTTCATTGTCTTTTTGTATCTTTTCTTGACTTTTTCATATTTCTATTATATCATATTTAAGCATAAAAGTATAGATATTTATATTTTTTTATAAAAAATATAGCTACTAAAAACGTGCTGTTTTTGTAGCTAAGTGGGAAACGTAGGTCAAATACAAATTCTTAATCTTAAATAGAAATTATAAAAAGGGATTCTAATAACATGACCCCTTTTTATAATTGATTTGCTAAACTATAAATTCTATCTTCAAATATTTTTGTATCGTGTGGAGTAGGAGTTTGAGTTCGAACTCATGAAATAATTATATAATTAACAAAAATTTTACATAATAATAGTTTTTTAGAATCATAATCTTTATAAATTTCTAATAATTTATCTTCGCACTCTTGATTCATTTGACTAGTTTCTATTAAATAAGCTAATTCAAAATGTTTATCTCCCATTGTTGCATATTCTCAGTCAATAAAATAAATTTTATTATCATTTGTTTGAATCATATTAAAAGGAAATAAATCGTTATGTAGTGGTGTAGTCTGATCCATAGATTTTAAAATATCATCAATTAAATTATAATAGTCATCTAATACTTTAGTGTTAGTGTTTAACTCTTTGATTTTTTCTCTATAATGAGCAACTCTTTGAGTTAGATTAAATTCTGGAAATTTTAAATTTGAAGTATGAATTTGTTTAACTTGATTAGCAACTATTTCAATATTTGTTATATCTATAACAGGTTCAATTCCATTAATAAATTCTCATTCTATTTCTTTATTGGTATTTTTAATTAGTTTAGGTACAAAATCAAATATTTTCAAAATCGAATAATCAATATTATGATTAAAAGAATTATATTTTTTTATTTGTAAAAACTTATTATCAACTTTATATGAAATATTAGTTCCACCTTTTGTGATTTGTTGTTTCATATAAACCTCCTAAACTAGTTTATTTACAAATTCTTGTAATAATAAAGAATATGATCTATTAAAATCATTTTCTAAATAACACAAATAAACTATTTTTAAATAATCATTTTGGCTAATCTTTTTATTATTAAATAATCTTGATGCATATTTAACTGTTCATTTAACAAATTGTTTAGAATTAAATAAACTATTATTTATATCAACTTTTTCAGAGTATAAATCTTTTAAATTATCTTTATATTGATCAGGAATTAATTTAAGTATTTCAATTGTATATCTTTCAAATTTTTTATCTAAAACTTCATTACCTATTAAATAAACTGTTTGTTGTTTATTTAAAATTGTTTCTTTATCTAGTTTTTTATAAAAATCAATCATAGTGTTAATTGCATGACACATACCAACTAACATCATATAATTTCTAATTGGCTTATTAAACTTTTTGAATAGTTGTTTTTCATTTATTATTTTTTTAATTTTAGGTTTGAAAAAGTTTAAATAATTATTAACATCTTTAAATACTTTATCTAATTTAACTTGAGTAATATCATCAAAACTTATGTAATCATTTGGATTTAAATTAAAGTTTAAGATTCATTTTTTATTTTTTAAAATTAACTTATTTAATCTATTTTTAAATCAAGGATTAATGTGTAAATATGCTTGTAAATCATAAGAGTTTAGATCTTTTAATTTATAAATTTCTATCATTGTCTACCCCTTTTCATTTTCTATTATATATAAAAAACAATATTTATATAAGTTATAATTAAATTAATATTTTTATTAAAGGAGAAGTAAAATGTCAAACAATCACCAAGAAATTGAATTAGATTTTTTTGAACCTAGTTTAGGTTTAATTATTGCTAATTTAGATAATGTTTTAGATGAATTAAATAAAGATAATAATAACTATAAACAATTAGAAAATTTAATTAATGAATTTGAAAATATTGAGAATTTAGATAATTGAGATGAATTAGTAAATAAATTAGAAAAATTAGAATTACAAATTATTAAAGAACTTTTAAACATAAAAGATAGTAGTATGTTTAACCTAATAAGTAGTTTACAAATTAGTAAACATTTAGCTTTTTTATTAAAACAAAATAATTTTGTATTTAAAAATTTAAATGATTTAGAAATGAATGCTAAAGCTTTAAAATGAACTAGCCAACAAGAATATATTGATTTTTATAAACAAGTTATAACAAATCAAGTAAATGATGTTTTAAAAGAACATAAACTGTTATTTGAACAATTAAATTCACAAAAAGATGAGTTTAAAAAAGTTTATAATCTTTTAATAAGTGAACAAAATTTTGATGATTTATTAGAGGGAAATAAAATTTTAATTGATATTTTAAAATTAAATATTAACTTAAATGATACTTTAGATTTAAAAAGATTAGATATTTTAAATAAAGTAGAAGCTTATTTAGAATTTATTAATTTTTGACAACAAACAATTAATTTAGAAGAAGAATAATATGGATAAAATAATTGCTTTTATAGTTTTATTAATAATATATTTTATTTTACTTGTTGCTATGGGTTTATTAGCTTATTTATATCAAATTAAAAATCAAGCTTTTATCAATTACAACAAACAATTTTTTAAAAAATGAAACGAATATAAACTTAAACATAAAAATGATGTTTTAAAACAAATATCATTTAAATTTGAACTTCCTGTTGATGAAATAGCATTACTAGAAAAAGAATTTTTAATTTCAGTTAATAGTAAAAAAGTTTCTAAAAAGAAACTTAAAAAAGAAACTAAACAAAATTTAATTAAAGACTTTTTATATGATGATTATTTATTTTTAAAAGAAAATGTTAAATTAAAAAAACGAGTTGATTATCAATTAAATCAAGCAACAATTTATCTAACAAATAAAAGAATAGTTATTAATCTATTAGATAATTATTTTAAGATTTGAATAGATGATATTAAATCAATTTCAGTTTGTGTAATTAAAAAAAATGATCAATTTTTAGATTCTTGTTATTTAACAACTAAAAAACAAGAAATTCAAATTACAGGTGAAGTTTTTGATTTTGTTTTAATAGTTCAAAAATTAATTAGAAAAAGAGATGAAAATAATGATAAGTAAAGATATTAGTAGTACTTTTATTTCTTCAATTGTTTTATATGTTTTAATTTTATGTTTATCATTATTTGTATTTATTAGTAATTTTTATTTATTATTTCAAATTAAAGTTAGATTAAAACTTATTAGAAAAGAAAATCTTTTATATTTATATAATCATAAAAATTACTCATTAGTTTTATTAGATTGTTTATTTGATCTTATTTTACTTATACTAGTTAGTGTAATTTTTAGTTTATATATTAATCAAAACATTTCTAATAAATATTATGTGTTTGAAATATGTGCAATTTGTAAAATTATTAGTTTGATATTTTTATATTTTTTAAATCCTAAACTTATTAAAACAATATTAGTAATTAATACAATAAAATTTTTAATTTTATCTAATACATTAATAGAGTTAGAAAAAATATTTTCTATTAGATTTGAAAATAAAACATTTAAAAAAGTAGTTATTAATTATTTTGATCAAAACAACAATAAACAACAAATTAAACTTTATATAAATAAAAATTTAGAAAAATGATTTGAAGATAATTTAAATAAATATATTAAAGATTAGGAGAGTATTTATGATTAAACAAGCCGTATTTATTAAATCAGCAGCAGATAGAAGCGGATGAATTGATGATCAAATTAGTGAAATTTGTTTTGTTGGACGAAGCAATGTAGGTAAATCTAGTTTTATTAATTCTTTAACAAATAATAATAAGTTGGCAAAAGTTGCAAATACTCCAGGTAAAACTAGATTATTAAACTTTTTTGATATTAATAAATCTCAATTTAGATTGGTTGATGCTCCAGGTTATGGGTATGCAAAAATTAATGATGCAACTAAAATCCAATTTGCTAAAATGATGCAAGATTATTTTGTAAATAGAAAAAATTTAAAAGGTGTTTTTATGTTAGTTGATCTGCGTCATAAGCCAACTAAAGATGATATTCAAATGTATGAATTTTTAAAATACTATAATATAAAAGTTGTGATTGTTGGAACTAAATTAGATAAACTAAAAAGAAATGAATATAGTAAAAATGAACAAATGATTAAACAGACATTAGGATTTGTTTCTAGTGATAGTTTTATAAAAATATCAAATTTAAACAAAACAAATATAAGTGAGTGTTATGATAAAATAAATGAACTTTTAGAAGGGTAAAACTTGTATGAACGATTATAAAACTCAAAACTTAACTGAAGTTGAATCTAGTTTAAAAACAGATTTTAAAAATGGATTAACTGAAGCTGAAGCTAATTTGAGATTAATTAAAAATGGTAAAAATGCGTTACCTGTAAAAAAACCAACTCCTGCAATTATGTTATTTTTTAAAGCTTTAGCTAGACCTATTCAAATAGTTTTATTTATAGCTGCGATCATTTCAATAATTGCTCCTTTAATAGCTAAACGTACATTAAAACCTCATTTTGAGGATTTTATTGATTTTATCGTTATTATGTTTGTTATTCTATTAGATGCTACTTTAGAAACTGTTCAAGAAATTAGAGCAAGAAAATCAGTTGATGCATTAAAATCTCTATCTCAACCTAAAGCAATAGTTATAAGAGATCAAATAAGCCGAGAAATTGATGCAACTGATTTGGTAGTTGGTGATATTGTAGTTTTAGAGGCAGGAAAATATGTTCCAGCTGAATTACGTTTAATTGAAACTAGTGATTGTACGGTTGATGAATCAATTTTAACTGGTGAATCAGTTAGTGTTGAAAAAACACCAGAAGCTATTAAAAAAACTAAAATATTATCTGATATGAAAAATATTGCTTTTATGTCAACATTCATTACTTCAGGTCGAGCAGTTGGAGTTGTTGTTGAAACAGGAGTTAATACTGAAATTGGTAAAATAAGTAAAGCTGTTTCAGAAAACGAAGATCAAACTACAAGTTTAGGGAGAAAAATTAATAAATTTAGTTACTTAATTTCTTTTATTGCTGTTGTTATTAGTGCATTTATATTTTTATTATTCTTATTTACAGGAAATAAACATAGTTGAGCAAATTATTTAATGGTTGCTATTACTTTAGCAATTGGTGTTATTCCTGAATCACTATCAGCTATTGTTTCAATCACGTTATCTTTTTCAACAAAAAGAATGGTTAAAGAAAATGTTATTGTTAAGAAATTAGAAAGTATCGGAACATTAGGATCGGTTAATGTAATTTGTACTGATAAAACTGGTACTTTAACTCAAAATAAAATGACTATTGAAAAAGTTATTTGAAATAATGAAGTTATTAATTCTAATGATTTTATTAATTTAAAAGCAAATGAAGCTAAAAAAATGTTTTTAAAAGCTTTAGTATTGCCAAATGATTCAATTACTGAAAATGGTGAAAGAATTGGAGATCCTACTGAATTAGCATTAGTTGATTTTGCTGAAATAATGAATGTTGATGAACAAAAATTTAGAAAAAAATATAAAAGACTTGATGAGATACCATTTGATAGTGAAAGAAAATTAATGACAACAGTTAATGGTTTAGAAAATAAACAAAAAGCTGTGTTTACAAAAGGTGCATTAGATGAATTATTAAAAAAATGTAAAAAAATATATCTAGATGATAAAATTGTTAAATTAACTTCAACTCATAAAAAAGAAATTAAAAAAGCCACTTCAACATTAAGTGATGATGCATTAAGAGTTTTGGGTTATGCTTTTAAAATAATAAATGATGATGATAAAAATTATGAATCAGATTTAATTTTTATAGCTGCTACTGGAATGATAGATCCAGTAAGACCTGAAGCAGTTCAAGCAATTAAAGAAGCTAGAAAAGCAGGAATAAAAGTTGTTATGATAACTGGTGATCATGCGATTACTGCTTTAGCTATTGGTAAAGCTTTAGATCTAGCTTACACTCCTTATGAGGTTTTAACTTCAGACAAATTAGAACAATATTCAGATGTTGAATTAGCAAGTGCAATTGATAATATTAAAATCTTTGCAAGAGTAAATCCTGAACATAAAGTTCGAATAGTTCAAGCATTACAAAATAAAGGTTATATTGTTTCAATGACAGGAGACGGGGTTAATGATGCTCCAAGTTTAAGTAAAGCTGATATTGGTGTTGCTATGGGGATTGCTGGAACTGATGTAGCTAAACAAGCAGCAGATGCAATTTTAACTGATGATAATTTTAAAACAATTATTAAAGGTGTTGTTGAAGGAAGAAATGTATTTCAAAAAATTAGACGTGCAATTGTTTTGTTATTAGGATTTAACTTAGCAAACGTTTTAAGTATAGTTTTAATTTCACTACTTTTAAAAGTTTCACCTTTTGAAGCCTCAAATATTTTATTTATAAACTTAGTTGTTGACTCATGTTTAGCATTTGGTATTGGAATGAGTCCTTTAGATAATTCCTTAATATTATTAAAACCACAAAAGAAAAATGATGGAATTTTAAAAGATATTGTATGACCTATTTTTCAAATAGGATTATCTCTATCAGTTGCTCAAATTATTAGCTTTATTATTGCAATGTCAGCAACTGATATGAATTATTGAATGAGTCAAACTAAAACTAAAGCTGACAATTGATTCTTATTTATTCAAAACAATAAAAATTACTTTTTAACAAATCCAACAAAATTAAATGAATTTATAATTTTTGGTAGATCTGGTATGTTTATTACAAGTGTTATAGCTCCAACAATATTTAGTCATTTAATTAAATTAACAAATTGAAAAGAAACTAGAAAAATAGATTGAACAGTTTCAAAACCGCTAATAGTTGGATCGATGATTGTTTTAATAGTTTCAATATTTGCATTTTTAATTCCTGGAGTTAATGATAAAGTATTTGGATTATTATCAATTAATAAACAAAACCATTTAAGTTGAAGTAATAATAATTTCTGAATATTATTTACTAGTTTAGCTTGTGCTTTAATTCCAACAATATTTATGATAATAACTGATTTAATTCAATTTTACTCATATCATTTATCTTCTAGAAGTTGAGAAAATAATCAAAGATTAATTGCTCAATTAGTAGAACAAGATAAAAAGAAAAGACAAACAAAATCAGATACTAACTAGTAAAATAAAAAGACTCTTTAGAGTCTTTTTATTGATATATTACTTGTTGTTTTCTTCTTCTCTTCCTACGTTTCCCACTTAGTTACAAAAACAGCACGTTTTTATTAGCTATATTTTTTATAAAAAAATATAAATATCTATACTTTTATGCTTAAATATGATATAATAGAAATATGAAAAAGTCAAGAAAAGATACAAAAAGACAATGAAGAACATCAATAGCAAGAGTTAAGAAGGGTGAATATTTATCAATTGGGGTGCCGAGAAGAGATAACAAGGGGTTTGAATTCAGATTCGGTTATGGTTATTTACATGAATTGAAAGAATATCATGATGATCCACTAACTGTGATTAAAGCAGTTATTGCAAACTTCCCACTATCTTGAACAAAAGAACAAGCTAAAACAAAATTAGATGAAATCTTCAAAGAGAAAAAATCATTGAAAAAAGAGGTTATAGAAAGGTATAAAGGTTACGAGATTATTGAAAAACTCTTTGATTATTTTGATATTTTTGATAATTGTTCTACTACAAGATCAACAACACTAAA
>NZ_LFYS01000013.1 GCF_001199495.1 Mycoplasma sp. HU2014
TCTCTCTCTCTCTCTCTCTCTCTCTCTCGACTACTATCAAGTTTTTAAGTGCGTCATAATTCTCACCAATTATTAAAACGTTATTGCCTTTTTCATTGTTTTTGAATGATAATTTATCATCTTTACTTAATATAGCAACTTGTTCTGTATCAACACTTGGTGCTACATCAAATGTAAAACCTAATTTAACTCTTTTAATTAAAAATTGATACACATTTTGTAAATTAATATCATCTTCATCAAATTTATCTAGAATTGAAATAATAAGATCTTTTTGATCTTGATTCAACTCATTATTTAATGTTAGATCATTAACTTTTTTAATATATTCTTGTTTTCTAGTTAACATTATTGATCTCTCCTATTTTCTCTACTAATTTATTTATTTTAAATCCATTAATTTTATTTTTAACAGTATTTAAGTGTCTATCAACTATTATATCTACATTTTTAATGATTTTAGTTGCTTCGTTTTTAATATTTTCAGCTGATTTATAAATTTCTTTAGCTTTATTATCTATATTTGTTAAAGCATTATCTAATAAGTTATTTTTAAACTCTTCAAACTCATCTAAAATATCTTGTTTCTCTTTAAATGATAATTCTTCTTGTAATCTATTTAATTTAAGATCTTTATATTTTAATGCAATAGTTTCTAAAACACCTAACACAGTAACAAAATACATAGGTCTTACTACAAACATATTTTTATAATCACTAACTCTGTAAATTAAACTATCATTAGTTTCATATTCTAATTCACTCACTAATAAAGCATAATCTAGATTCTTTTTACTTCTATCATCATCTAGTTTTTTATAGTGATCACTATTTTTCTTTTTGTTTTGTGAATTTAATTGTTCGCTTTTCATTTCACACATTACACTTAATAATAAGTTTTGTTTTTCTTCTTCAGCATAAACTTTAAAGATAAAATCACCTTTAGTTCCTTTTAAATCATCTTCACTTTTAACTACTTGATTATCTTTTATTAAAGTTGAAGTTTTAAAAGCAAAAGTTGAAATTTCATTAAATTGATTAAAACAGTAGTTTTCTAATTCTTCACCTATTAATTTAATGTTTTTAGTTAATTTTTCTCTTTTAATAATTTCTAAATCTTTAATAAGATTATTAATTTCATTTTGTTTGTTATTAGTTATTTCATTAATTTGATTTTTATAATTTAAATCAATAGTGTTTAAACTATTTTCTTTATCTTTTAAACTTTCTTTTAATTCGTTAATTTGTTTATTTAACTCTTCTTTTTGTTTATTTAACTCTTTTTGATAGTTATTTTCAACTTCTAATTTAATAAGTTTTTCTTGCTTTTCTAATTGTTTATTTAATGAATCAATATCAGATTCTAGTTTTAATTTATCTTTTGTAATTTGTTCAAATTCTTGTTGTTTTTCTTCTAATAATTTAGTTTTTAAATTAGCAAGTTGAGTATCTGTATTTGATTGTCAAATAACTTTATTATCATTTAATTGGTTTTTGAAATCTAAAATTTGTTTTTCAATTGTTTGGCTTAAATTTTGATTTTCTTGTTTTAATTTAGTATTTTCTTTGAATTGTTCTTCATTTTCTCTATTTAATTGGTTTTTATATTTTTCAAATTCAATATTTGATTCTAATTGTCATTTATCTTTTTCTTTAGTTAATTTTTCTAAATAAAGTTGATCTTTATGATCATCAATTTGTTGTTGAATATTTGATAGATTAAAACTTTCCCAAAAAATTAACTATATAAGACCTTGTTTATTATCTCTTCATTCTTTTTAGCAACTCTTGTTAAGTATCAAATATCAGGTTTATCTGGTATTTGAACTTTTTTATATTGTTTAAAAATTTTCATTATTTCTCTATATGTTTTAGTTTTAAATAAACCTGCATCTTCAAATTTATTTTTAATTCTATAACCAATAATTAATGTAAGCATATTGATAAATTCATCTGCATAAACACTTAAATCATCATGAACTTTAACTGAATCAAGTTCCAAAGTGTTTTTGTAAAAGTCATTAACAAGTTCAATTTCCCATCTTTGCTTATACATATTCAAGGCTTCTTGACATGTTATGTCTTGGTCAGAAACATATGCGATAGTGCCAAATTTGTGTTTCATTTTGTCATATCTTTCTTTTGAGAATTTTTTGCTTGACATAAAGTCGTGTTCTTCTTTGAATGCTCTTTTAACGTCTCTAAAGCAGTAATAATATTTGTCTTCATAAAATTCTTTTTTATATCATGTCGGATTCTCTTTATCGTCAAGTTTTTCTGACATATTATAA
>NZ_LFYS01000014.1 GCF_001199495.1 Mycoplasma sp. HU2014
GGTTATCCTATGAGAATAATTACTGATAATAGAGCTAACTTTAAGAAAGACGAAATAAACAACCCTAGAACGCCTTTAGAGCTTGAAAAAAGGGGTATAGAAGTTGTTTCTTCATCAAACGCTAATGCAAAACCACACATAGAAAGAAAATGAGATACAGTGCAAAAGAATGTTCCTTTTTATTTCAAACAAAAGAATATAAAAACAATTGAAGAAGCTAATGCTATAAAAGACGAATTGATTGAATATTTAAACAGTATATGTAAAATACGTGAAAAAGAAAGCGTTTTTAGAAAACTAGAAAATGAGGCGGTTGAATCCTTCTTTGACATACCTATTAAAAGAAAAATTATGAATGGAGTGGTTGAATATCAAAAAAATTATTATGCTGCATTTGATGAAAATGGGAAGAGATATAAGTTCAACAAAAAAGAAAGTATTGAATTTGTTATAGGTGCAGATGAGAAGTTCTACTTTAGAACAGAAACTATGCGTTTTAAAGCTGAAATATTAGAAAAAGGATCTCATGATTGAGGAATAGCTGATATAGCAAAAAGAAAACAATTAGATGAAGAAAGAAAACATGATTTAAAAACCTTAGGAACAATAAATAAAACGAGATGGATTCATACTGTATTAGATAAGACTCTTAACAGCATTAAAAAACACCCAAGTGGATTGCCCAGTGAAGTAGTCGATGAACTATCAGGACTTGTCTCAGGTGTTAAGAATGAATGTTATCGCATATCATTCGAACTCAAAGAAAAATTAGGCTTATTGGATTAGTTTAATTTTCTAATTTCCTTTGATAAGATTATTATAACTTAAAAATTTAAAGGTTCATTTTGTTTAAAAACCCACGCAAAATAAAATATCCAGACATACGTTTCCGACCTAAACAGCAAATGAGCAATTTTTATAAAAAATTTACTCATTATTATTAATTTATATTTTTTAAGCCTTTTCGATTAAAAATCATAAAATGTATAGTTAATCTTTAAGGTAAAGTTTTAATCATATTAATAACTAAAAAATCACTTAATAGATAAGTGATTTTGTTTTATTCAGAAAATATTTTCATAACATTTGATTAATAAAAATAATTACTTAATAAGTACTCTCCTATTTCATCAAATGTAATTTGTTTTCACCATTTACTAAAATAGAATAATTTTCAAATTTTACTAAATTACGATTTTTTAAAAATATAATCTTTCTTGTAAAGTAATCAAAAAAATCAAATAGTTGTTGAGATATTACAATTAAATAATCTTCATCATTAAATACATTTTTAAATTTAGCTTGTTTAAACATTTTTGCTACTTTTGCATTATCAAGAGCTCTGTGCATTTTTCGTT
Source organism: Mycoplasma sp. HU2014 (assembly GCF_001199495.1). Classification (GTDB taxonomy): domain Bacteria; phylum Bacillota_I; class Bacilli_A; order Mycoplasmatales; family Mycoplasmataceae; genus Mycoplasma. The sequence continues at coordinate 1,359 of NZ_LFYS01000014.1, forward strand.
TATATACTGATATTCATCAACTAAAGCCTGAATTAATATAAAGATTAGAAGTTTTTTTATCTTTATAAAGGATTTCTAAATTATAAAAACCTTTATTTTCTTTATTGTTATTTATGATTTTTCATTTAATTTAATTTCTTTTTTAATATCTAATAAAGTTCTAAGAATTTTTTTAAATTTTGTAACATTAAAAATAAATATAATAAGTCCTGTTAAAAAATAAAGTGTAAATGGAATAAATAAAAATAAAAAATTAATATTTAAAAATGCTTCAATAGTTGATGAATTAGGATAAATATAAAATAATTCAAAATATAAAATAGGTTGATTTCTCCTTGATAAACTTCACCCAAGTTGTATATTGTTTCATCACTATATTTTTGCGCATTCTTGTTATTTACATTTTTATGAGAAAGTATTATCTCCTTTCCGGTATTTATAAAATCAAGATATTCTTTCTTATATCTTTTTATAGTAGAAACAGATTTATTAAATTGCTTTGCTATTGATAAACATGATCTTTTAGGATCCTTTGCAAAGATATCTAATATACATTTTTTAATTTCTGCATATGACTTATTGTCTAAAATAGTAAACATTCTAACCTCCTTTACCAATTATATGTTTTGGATCCAAAACATATAATTGGTAAGGTATCATTTTGTTTGATATTCCAGACAAAATATAAAATAGGTTGATTTAACATAAAAATAAATGTTAAAATTTAATAATGAAAGTATGGTGATATCATGAATAATATAGATCCTTTCATTATTAAAACAATATATGATTCAGTAGTCACAATCCCAGGAGTAGTTGCACTTGCTAACTATACTTCTAATAGTTCTGATGATTTGATTACAAATGATATATCAAAAGCCATAGAAATTGAAATGAAAGATGACATATACCAATTTAAGATTCATGTTGTGCTTGTTAGTGGGGTAAACATTTTAGATGTTATGACTGAAATTCAAATTCGTATTAAATATGAACTAGAAAAAAATGTTAAAAACTTTATTAATCATACAGTAACAGTAGCTGTTGATGATTTAATGTTATAGTGTATAAGGTGAGAATGAAAAATGCAAAAAATTGAATTATTAAATAATATGATTTTAAGTGGGGTTAATAATTTATATAATCATTATCCTTACATAGATAAATTAAATGTTTTCCCTGTTCCTGATGGTGATACTGGAACTAATATGAATCTAACTGCTACTAATGGTTATGCTGAAGTTAGTGAAATTAAATTAAACAATACAACTATAGGTAAATATTTATCTACTTTTGCAAGAGGACTAATAATGGGAGCTAGAGGAAATTCTGGTGTAATTTTTAGTCAAATTATTAAAGGTTTTTCACTTGGAATGAATGATGCAAAAGAATTAACAGTAGCTGAATGAAAACAAGGCTTTAATAGAGCTTGTGAAATAGCTTATAAAGCTGTTATGAAACCTATTGAAGGAACAATTTTAACTGTTATAAGAGAAACTAGTGAAAAAGTAAATGAAATTGATGATGCAACTGATATTAAAGAGTTCTGAAAACAAGTTGTTGAAATTGCTAATGCTAGTTTAGAAAATACTCCTAACTTATTACCTGTTTTAAAAGAAGTAGGTGTTGTTGATTCAGGAGGATTTGGATTAGTTAAATTCTTACAAGGAATACAACAGTATGTTGAAAAACAAAAAGTTGTTCAAAAATTGGCTAAACTAGAAATTAATGAAGGTGGAAATATCGATCTTGAAACAGAAGAAGAATTTGGATATTGTACAGAAGCTATTGTTCTACTTGATAAAGAATGAATTAATAAACTTCAATCTTCAACAATTAGAGATCAATTACAAATTTATGGAAACACGTCAATGGTAGTTGTGATTGATGAAGAAATTTTAAAAGTTCATACTCACGCTTTATCACCAGGTCAAGTTCTATTATTCTTACAACAATATGGAGATTTCAAAACTCTAAAAATTGAAAATATGAACTTACAAGCTGATAAACAACTTAAATCAAGAAAAGAAAAAGCTTGAAAAGAAACTTCAAACATTAAAATTGAAAGAAAACTTGTTAATGATGTTGCCATTGTTTCAGTTGTTCCTTCTAAGAAATTAAAAACTTACTTTGAAAAAGATTTAGGTATTGATTTAGCAATTGATGCGGATTCAAAAATGAATCCATCAACAAAAGATTTCCTACAAGCAATTCAAGAAGTTGATGCAAAAACAGTATTTATTTTCCCAAATGATAGCAACGTATATCTAACAGCAAAACAAGCTGAAAAATTAGAAAAGAAATCTAAAGTTTATGTAATTCAAACAAAAACAATTCAACAAGGCATGGTTTGTTCATTAAGTTATGATCCTTCTCTTACTGCTTCAAAAAACAGTTCTCAATTACTAAAATCACTTAAAAATTTAGTATCATTTAACATCACTAAATCTGTTAAAGATACAAAAATTGATGGAGTAGAAGTTAAAAAAGATCATTTCATGGCTCTAGTTGATGGAAAAATTATTGCTTCAGAAAAAACAATAAAAGCTGTCTTTGAAAAGCAACTTTCTAAATATATTAAAAATAAAACTGAAATCATTACAATTTTCACAGGTGAAGAAGCCGAAGAAAAAGAAGTTGCTCAACTAAGAAAATTCTTAGATGAAAAATACAACGTTGAATATGAAATTCTTGAAGGCGGACAAAAAGTTTACAGTTTCTTAATAGCAATAGAATAATAAAAACTAAAATAATAACAAACCCCTGAAAGGGGTTTTATAATATTTATTAAAGGAGAGTTATTGTATGTATAAAATAGCTTTTGATGTAATGGGATCTGATTTAGGATCTAAAATAGCTGTTCAAGCTGCAAGTGAATTTATTAAACAACATGATGATCTATTCTTAGTGTTAGTTGGTGATAAACAAGAAATAGAACAAGCATTAATCCAATTTCCTATTGATAATAATAAATATGAAATACTTGCTACAAGTCAAGTAATTGATATGAATGGTTCTGTTTTAGATGTTAGAAGAAAAAAAGATGCTTCAATTGTAAAAACTTTAGAATTAGTGAGAGATAAAAAAGTTGATGGTATGTTAACTGGTGGAAATTCAGCTGCTTTTATTGGTGGTAGTCATTTTATTTTAGGTGAGATCGATCAAGTTAAAAGACCTGGTTTTATGCCAACAATTCCTAATGCAAAAAATAGTGTTACTTTATTGTTAGATGTTGGAGCTAATAGTGAAAATGAAGTTGAAGATCTAATTGGTTATGCAGTGATGGGGAATGTTTATGCTAAAGAAATTTTAAAAAAACAAAACCCTACAATTGGTTTATTAAATATTGGAACTGAAAAAAGTAAAGGTAACGAATTGCAAAAACAAACATATGCTAAATTAAGTGAATTAAAACAGTTTAACTTTATTGGAAATGTTGAAGCACGTGATATTTTAACTGGACAAGTTGATATTATAGTAACTGATGGATATAGTGGTAATATCGCTTTAAAGGCTAGTGAAGGAGCTGCTAAAACTTTATTAACAGAAATTAAAAAAGAAATTACAAGTTCATTTATTAAAAAACTTGCTGCATTAATCTTAAAACCTGCATTTAAAAAAGTTGCTAAAAAATTTGATTACAAAAATCATGCTGGAGCTATTTTATTAGGTGTTAATGGAATTTGTTTTAAATCACACGGTTCAAGTGATGTTAGATCATTTAAAGCAACTTTAAATATGACTTTAAATGCAGTTAAAAACAATGTTTTAAATAAAATAGAAAGTGGATTGAAATCAAATGCCAACAATTAGAGATTTTTTAAAAACATATAATATTGAAATTAATAACTCTCGTTTTTTTGATGAAGCATTAACTCATAATTCATATTCAAATGAACATCGTTTAAAGTATACTTACCAACGCATGGAATTTTTAGGTGATGCATTATTACAAATGTATGTTTCTAGATTTCTATTTTTTAATTATCCTAAATTAAGTGAAGGAGAACTAACTAAATTAAGATCAAATTCAGTAAGAGAAGAATCTCTATCTGAAGTTGCTAAAGATATTAAATTAGGTCAATTAATAAGACTTGGTCAAGGAGAATTAAAAACTAGAGGTTTTGAAAAACCGTCCATTCTAGCTGATGTATTTGAAGCACTAACATCAGCAATTTATTTAGATCAAGGAGAAGAAAAACTAATTTCTTGATTAGAACAAACTTTATTTATTTATATTCAAAAACCTGAGTTTATAAATAAAATCAAAGATTATAAATCTGAACTTCAACAAATACTGCAATCAGAAAAAAGAAGCGATTTAAAATATATTGTTGAAAATGAGGAGTTTTTTCAAAAAGAAAATAAATTTTTCTACACAGTTAGTGTTAATTTAGATGGGCAAAAATTTGGTGTTGGTAAAGGTTGGTCTAAACAAGAAGCTGAACAAAGAGCGGCTGAAAATTGTTTATCTAAAATGAAGAAAATATAATAAATATCTTAAATTTATATAAAATTGAAAAACTATGTTAATAGTTTTCTTCTTTTATTAAAAACAAAATATTTAAATAATATAATTTAAATATGTAAAAAGGAGTTTTATATGCTATTTTTAAAACAAATTAGAGCTACTGGATTCAAATCATTTGCTGAATTGACTATCATGGATTTTAATTATGAAATGATAGGAGTTGTTGGGCCTAATGGTAGTGGTAAATCAAACATTACTGATGCTATAAGATGAGCATTGGGAGAGCAATCTACTAAATCTTTAAGAGGTTCTAAAATGGATGATGTAGTTTTCAGTGGAAGTAGTGATAAATCTGCTAGCAATTTTGCTGAAGTTACATTAGTTTTTGACAATACAAATAAGCATTTTTCATCTATAAAAACTGATATCGTAGAAGTAAGACGTAAATTTAATCGTACCACTAGAGAAAGTGAATTTTTTATAAATGGTGAAAAATCTAGACTAAGAGATGTTCAAGATATTGCTTTAGAAACAGGTTTAACTAGATCAAGTATTGCAATTATTTCTCAAGGAACTATAGCTAATTTTACTGAAGCAAAACCAGAATATAGAAGAGAAATTTTTGATGATGCTGCAGGGGTTGGAAAATACAAAAAAAGAAAAAGAGAAACCCTTTTAAAATTAGAAAGAACTACTGAAAACTTAAATCGTTTAGAAGACATTGCAAATGAAATTTCAAGAAGATTACCTAGTTTAGAAAAACAAGCAAAAAAAGCAAAAAAATATCAAGAAAAAATTCAGCAACTAGAAAATATAGAATTATATATTCTTGCTAAAGATTTAAGAGTATTTATACAAAGAATCGAAGAATTAAGAGAAGAAAAACGTTCATTAGATGTTCAAATTAAAAGACTAACTAATGATATTAATATGACTCAAGAAGAAATTGATTTGATCTTAGATCAAAACTCTTCTGCTGATAATGAATTACAAACATTAAACACTGATTTTAATAATATTTTAAAAAGAATTTCTGATTTAAAAATTAGAAAAAATGAAATTGAATTAAAAGAAAGTCAAAATATTGATACTTCAGTTCAAGATAAATATAAAGCAAGTTTAGTCAAAAAAGAATTTGATGAAAAAAGCGTTTTATTAAATAGTGAGCAAGAAAAAGTTGAAAAAGCAAGTAAAGAATTATTAGAACTAAAAGATAATTATGATTATTATTCATCTAAATATAATGAAATATATGGACAAATCGAAACTATTAGAACTAATATAAATAAAATTAACCTTGAAATAGAACATATAGAACATAACAAAAGAACTTCTTTTGGTCGTTTTAATGATGGAATTAGTGCAATTGTTAATAATTCAAAACAAATCACAGGAGTTGTTGGTGTTTTAAAATCACTTGTAACAGTTCACTCAGATTATCAAGTAGCTATTTCAGTAACTGCTGCTGGACATATGAATTCAATTGTAATGAAAACAGATCAAGATGTTAAAAAAGCAATTGACTTTCTAAAGAGAAATAACTTAAATAGAGTAACTTTCTTACCATTAAATACGCTTTCTGCTAATTCGATTTCTCCTGCTCAAAAGCAAATAATAGAACAATCAGCCGGATTTATTGGTTTTGCTAATGAACTAGTTGATCACTCAAATGAAATCAAAGTGGCTGTTGATTATGCATTAGCTACTATTATTGTTGTTGATAATTATGATAATGCTGTTAGTTTAGCTAAAAATATCGGATTTAGATATAACATAGTTTCACTAGATGGACAAAGAATTCTACCTAATGGGGCAATTATTGGTGGTTCAACTAAAAATGTTAATATTTTTGAAAAACAAGACGATAGTAGTAATAACTCTCTTGAAGAATTAAAAAATAAACTAGTCTTATTAGAAGAAAAAGAAGCTGAAAAAACAAAAGAACTTACGGGCTATAAAACAAATAACGATAATTTACGTGATCAAATTAATGAATTAAATTCAATTATTAGAATCTCAAATCAAAATATAGCAAACATTAAATTTAATTTAGTTGATCTTTCAAATGAATATAAAGTATTAGTTGGAATTGATCTATTAACTGGTTTTGTAAAAAGTTCAAATGAATCTGAATCTATAAGATTATCAAAAGAAATTATAGAATTAGAAAATAAAAGAGATGATATACAAAGTAAAATAAATTCTATTGTATCTAACAAATCTAAAACAAGTGAAAAACAAAAAGAAATGAACAAAGTCAATGTTCAAAAAAGAGATGAATTAACTGAAATAAAAGAATATGTTGCTAACATAACAACTGAATATAATGTATTATTAGAAAAACAACTTAAAGTTGCAGATCGTTTGATGAATGGTTATAAAATTTCAGTTGATGTAGCTCTTGAAATGGAACTTCCCGTTATAGAAGATGAAGAACAAGCTAGATCACAAATTCAAGAATTAATCACTGAAATTCGTGATATTGGTAATGTTAATCTAGATTCTATTGCTGAATACGAGCAAGAAAAATCAAGATTTGATTATTATGATCAAGAATTAAATGATGTTAGAAGTGCAAAACAAAAACTAGAAAATATCATTTTAGATATCGATATTGCAATGGAAACTCAATTCAAGCAAATAATTGATGATGTTAACAATGCTTTACCTGAAGTGTTTGCTAGATTATTTGGTGGAGGGCACGCCGAATTAATATTTACAGATCCCAATAATATTTTAGAAACTGGAGTTGATATTAAGGTGAATCCTCCAGGTAAAAAAATCACTAACCTTAACCTATTAAGTGGTGGAGAAAAATCTTTAGTTGCTTTATCTGTTCTATTTTCAATTTTAAAAGCAAGACCTTTACCTTTAGTAATTTTAGATGAAGCTGAAGCTCCATTAGATCCAGCTAATGTTGAAAGATTTGCAAGATTTATTAAACATTTCTCAAATAAAACACAATTTATTATTGTTACTCATCGTGATGGAACAATGGAAAACTGTGATGCACTATTTGGTGTAACAATGCAAGTAAAAGGTATTACTAAGATTGTTAAAATAAAACTGATTGAAGCTAAACAAATAAATTAAGAACTTTCCGTTAAAACCACTATAGGAATATATGAAAAATAGCCGAAATGCTATTTTTTTTGCATATTTTGTCAAAATAGCGATAAAACCTAGGATTTTTGCAGAAAAAAATATATTAAAAAACAGCTAAAAACTATAGAAAAAGTTCAAAAAATATAATACAATTATAGTGACTAAAGCACTACATAAGGAGAAAGAAAAATGCCAATACCAAAAGAGATATTAGCTGTGGATAGACCAAAAAATACAAGAGTAAAGAAAAATGGAAATAAATATGATGTTATTAAAAGAACAAGTGTTTGAAAAAAATGGAAAATCAGTTCCAGTAGAACTGGGTAAAATCGGTGAAATAATAAACTTTGAATATGTAGAAACTAAAACAAGTAGACTTAACTTTGCTTTATGTGACATAAAACAATTCGGAAGAACCGAAATTGCTTATAAATTATCAAAAGATGTATTTGAAGATCTTTGCAAAGTTTATAATCCATCAGATGCAAAAATCATTTATGCAATAGCAATTATTAGAGCAGCTTATGGAAATATCACTAATAGAAAATATCAATGTTCATTTTTCTCTGAACAATTTCCGGGTATAGGGCTTTCATCTAGTAACATTTCAAGGTTTTTAGAAAAGTTGGGATATAACTACAGATACATCAAACAATTCATTCAAAATAGAATCGATACTGTTTCTCCTGGATCTACTATTGTAATTGATGGTATGTTAAAAAATTGTAGTTATAAAACTTCTGATTTTACAAAATGATCGTGAAAAGCTAGAACTAAAGGTGTTCAAAATATTTCTGTTTTATATGCTTTTGACCTAAACAAAAAAGAACCCATTGCAAGTAAGGTTTTTCAAGGAAATACACTAGATACAATGGCATTCAATAGATTTATTGATGAATTTTCTCTAAATAATTGCTTAATTATGGGAGATAAAGGAATTCTTTCTAAAGAAAGTTTAGATAAATTAAATACTGAAAAGAAAAATGTTAAAAATCTTTTCCCTATTAAAAGAAATGATAAAAGAATAAAAGCTTTAGAGTTATCTAAATATGAAATGACTTTTAATTCTGATGAAGATATTATTTTATGTAAAAAATCAAAACTTAATCAAACCGAATTTTTATATTCATTTAAAAGCACAAATGACTACAACCAAGAACGAAGAGCTTATTTAGATAAAGTTAATCGAGAACAAAATTTTAATAACGAACTTTACAAGAAAAAGAAAATCTTTTTGGAACAATTACTTTTATTTCCAACGAAGATTTATCTTTAAAACAAATATACGATCTTTACAAAACAAGATGAGAAATTGAAGAATTTTTCAACTTCTATAAAAACATTGTTGAACTGGATTTTGTAAGAGTGCAGCAAAACACAAGTGTAATTGCGACTGAATTTATAAACTTAATCAAAAGTTTACCGCATAAATTAACTATACAAACATCATAAAATATAATAAAAAGCAGTTATATTGCATAAAAAATGAGATTTTAATTAAAATATCTCGTTTTTTTGTTACAAAAATTTAAAAAAATACTTTAAAATATTCCAGAAAATTTAAAAAAATACTTTAAAATATTACTTAATTATGCTATAATTTAACTATATAATTAACTATATAGGAGGTTAACATGGGAGTACCATTAGAGATACGACAAGTTACAAGACCAAAGAATACTGTAATAAAAAAATCTGGTTCAAAATGAGCTGTAATTGAAAGAGTTGGTTGTGTAAGAAAAAACGGTTCTAATCAACCAAAAGAGGGTAAAGTGATAGGACACATCATTGATGGTGAGTTTATTAAAAAAGAAGAAATTAAAAAGGAGATTAGCTTTAAATATTATGGTGATTATGAATTAGCTAAATCGGTTTCACAAGATATTTTAAGTGATCTAAAAGAAGTTTATACATCAGATTTTGCCAATCACTTGTATGCAATTTCATTATTACGTTCTATAAATCCAAAA
>NZ_LFYS01000015.1 GCF_001199495.1 Mycoplasma sp. HU2014
TTTTATGAATTGGATGTAGCAAAAATAAATGAAGATGAAAAATACGATGGATATTATGTTTATGAAACAAATAGAACTGATTTATCTGTAGTTGATATTGTAAATTTATATTCAAAACAGTGACAAATTGAATCTAATTTTAAAACGTTAAAAGGTAAATTGTCACTTCGTCCAATGTATCTATCAACATGAAATCATATTGTTGGATATATTTGTTTATGTTTTGTATCTTTAGTGTTTTTAAATTATGTAGTTTACCTTTTGAATTCTAGATTAGGATTACAAGGTAAAAATAGAATTACTGAACATAAAATGATTAACGTTATTAAAGATGTCAAAGAAATTGAGATATTTGTAAACAAACAAAAAACAGAAACAATACAAGTGTTTAATGATGAGTTAAAAGAAAGTTGAGATACTTATCACACTCTTTTAGAAGTTTTAAAAAAATAACAGTTGACTTATAAATTTAGGTTTATAAGTTTAAACTGTTATTTTTATGCTTAAAGTGGGAAACGTAGGAGAATATCTGTCTCTTATTACTTTAGGTATATTATTAAGATCAATTAGGTTCTCTTCAATTACCAGAATCACGATTTACAAAGCCTATAGTTGATGCCTTTTTTACATTTCAGTTAGATATATCTTGGCAAAAAGATTCTGCTTTATGAAACATATAATCCATATTCTCTACTGATGAAACGTCTCAACTTGTAATTGTATCACCACTAGATTTTGTTATTTTTCTAGAATTTAAATGAACTCCTCCATTATTGTAGGAATATGCATTAGAAAACATAAAAGCAGTTCTTTTAAGATTTTTAAAATTCATGAGGATATATCTTTATTGAAACGAGATGCATTATTAAACATGCAAAATATGTCAACCACGTTGCTTACATTTCAATTATTTAAGTCTTGGTTAAAACTCTGTGCACTATAGAAAAGTGATTGCATATTTTTAACATTAGATACATCTCAACTATTTAATGGTTGATTGAAATCCATAGCTCTATGAAACATTTCTTCCATATTAGTTACATTTGAAGTATTTCAATTATTTAGAGGTTGGTTAAATTCCCAAGCTCCATGAAATGTTTCTTTCATACTCACTACATTCGAAATATCTCAGTTATTTATATTTTGATTAAATAAACGAGCTTCATGAAATATCATATCTATATTTTTAACGAATTGAAGATTTCATTTATCTAAATTTTTGATTTCTTTATTTTTATTAAAAGAAAAAGCTTCTTCAAGTGAATTTATTTGTCATGGTAATTTAGACGGAACCTCTTTTACAGTTTCAGGCATTCTTTCAATTACAATTTCTCCAACATATTTTTTAAAATATCCGATTTCTTTACATATTGTTTTATCTTCGTTATATACAGCTTTCTTTTCAAATGAAGTTAACTCTTCTTTTGTATCACTAATTAAATTTTCTAATATCTCATTACTTGATTTATTAGAATGATCTAAAATATCTTCAAATTCTTTTCTTGCTATTGCTTCTTGTTGTTCTTTTTCTTCAACTTTAGTATCATAGTTAATATTTTGATTTTCAGGTTTATCATCCATTATTAATTTCTCATCATCGTTTTCTTTTTCCTTATCAGATTCATTATTGTTATGATTACTATTTTCATATTCATATTCATATTCATAATCTTTATCATTAACCGATTTATCTTCTCTTTTTACTAGATTAGAATTGTGCTGATGATAAACTATTCCAAAAATAGATCCTGCACTTAAAATTGATAAACTAGCTAAACACATTATTTTTAAAAATAATTTAAATTTATAATGAACAAAAAGTTGAAGTAAATATTTTTAATGAGTAATTTTATCATCTTCTTTAGAATATCTATCTCGTATAGTTTTAGGTAAATTTTTTGATCAATTAGGTTCTCTTCAATTACCTGAGTTTTTGTTTACAAAATATTTAGTATATGCTTTTTTTACATTTCAATTAGATATATCTTGGCAGAAAGATTTTGCACCAGAGAACATATAGTCCATTTCAACTACATTTGAAACATCTCATGTTGTAACGACTTCTCCATTAGGTTTTGTTACTTTTTTAGTAATTAAAGGAACACCGTCGTTATTAAAAGATTCAGCCATATCAAACATTACTGATAAAGACCTAACATTTTTAGATAAACATCAAGAAGAAATGTCTTTATTAAATTTTTTTGCATATCGAAACATTCCTTCTAGTTTAACTACATTACTTATATCTCAATTATTTAAATCTTGATTAAAATTATTTGCAGAAGAGAACATATATTCCATATCCTCTACTTTAGATACATCTCAACCATTAAGTGATTGATTAAAATTTTCAGCATGAGTGAACATTCAAGTCATATTGGTTACATTTTTAACTATTCAATTGTTTAATGGCTGATTAAATTTTTTAGCTCCAAAAAACAGTTTACCCATACTTACTACATTAGAAGTATCTCAATTATTTAGATTTTGATTAAAAGATTCAGCAAAATAAAACATCCCATCCATATTTCTTACAAATCTAAGATCTCATTTTTCTAAATTTTTAATCTCTGTATTTTTATTTTTATAAAAAGCATCATGAAGAGAATTGATTTGTCATGGTAATTCTTCTGGAACCTCTTTTACAGTTTCAGGCATTCTTTCAATTACAATTTCTCCAACATAATTTTTAAAATATCCGATTTCTTTACATATTGTTTTATCTTCGTTATATACAGCTTTCTTTTCAAATGAAGTTAACTCTTCTTTTGTATCACTAATTAAATTTTCTAATATCTCATTACTTGATTTATTAGAATGATCTAAAATATCTTCAAATTCTTTTTTAGCTATTATTTCTTCTTCTTTTTCTTCAACTTTAGTATCATAATTTATATTTTCATTTTCAGGTTTATCATCTATTATTAATTTCTCATCATCGTTTTCGTTTTCTTTATCAGATTCATCATTAAAATCATTATTACCTTGATCGTTATTGTCAGTTATTTCTTCATAATCTTTATCATTAACTGATTTATCTTCTCTTTTTACTAGATTAGAATTATGCTGATGATAAACTATTCCAAAAATAGATCCTGCACTTAGAATTGATAAACTAGCTAAACACATTATTTTTAAAAACTTCTTCATGTTAATCTCCTATCTTTCAATAATGTATTAGTAAAATTTATATATTTTTTAACCATATTTTTAAAAATAATTTAAATATTAATAAAATAGGTGAATTGTTAGAATTTATTAGGTTAACATTAATAAAAGTTTTTGTTAAAATTTTATTATTATAGAGGTTTTATGAGAGTAGCTATATTTGGAACAACTGGTGCAGGGAAAAGCACTTTATTAAAAGATTTAAAATCACTTTTAGATGATTCATATGTATTTGTTGATGAAAATTTTGAATCACCATATTTCAAACAAGCATATGATGAAAATAGTAGTGATATTCAAACTACCAACTATAAATTAGATTTATGAATGTTAACTGATAGAATGAAAACATTTAAAAAGTATATCAACCAAAAGAATATAATTTATGATAGATCATTACTAGATTCAATGGTTTTTGCTGAAACAGATCATAATTATGGTAGATTAAATGATGTTGATTATCATGTTTTTAAAGATTATTTTTTAAGTTGCGTTGTACCTAATTTTTATAAAAAAGAATTAAAAGAATTTAAATATGACTTAGTTATTTATTTAAAAGTAGACGAAGATACAGCTATTCAAAGAATAAATAAAAGACATAGAAATGAAGAAGCAAAAACTAAAGACAAATTCTGAAGAAGTTTATGTCGAAATTATGAAACTTGATATGAATTTTATAAAGATGTTCTTCCTATTATGGTGATTGATTCTACAAATCAAGATCACTTAGACTATGCAAAACAAATAGTTGAAAGAATTAATCAATTTGATAGCAAAAAAGATTGTTAGTGGGACAATCTTTTTATTTTCACTAAATTATAAATTATCGTTGAACAGCAAATAATAATTGTTGTTGACAAAATAAATATCGCACAATTTCTAAAAAACTCTTCAGGTAAGATATTTATTATTTGATCATTATTAGAGTTAAAAATTCAATTATTTTTTCCTATGAAAAATATTTTATGAAATATTTCAAAACTTTTATCAAAATTAGCAAAAGTAAATACTGCAATTATAATGGCAAATACCACTATAAAAATTGAAGCGTAAAAACTTTGATTAAATTTAGTTTTAAAACTATTTTTATGTTTGAATTTAAAAATACTTATACTAATAACTCCAATTAAAGAGATTAAAAATATACTAATACATATGACAAATAAAATCTTAACATCATAAAAATGAGCTCGACCTTCAACTGAGCTTTTTAAAGTTCCCACGCTATAAGAACCAAATAAACTTAAATAATTCATAATTGAATCATAAGCTGTTTTTATAGTTGAATAATCATAATGTGACGTTTTTTCAATATCTAAACTTTTAATTTGTCAATAATAAAATGGTCGGAAATAAATTATAAAAACAATTGGAAAAGTAGCGATCAAAAATATATAAAAGATAACATTTAAACATTTCAAAAATTTATAAACATTTGATTTATTTTGATTTGTCATAACTTTCTCCATTGGTTATTCTGCGTTTTTTAATTGTTGAATTTCTTCGAATTCATCTTGTTTATTTTTTCATTTAACTAGATAAGCTAATTGATCTAGTAAATATTTTAAAAATATTGATTGACTATGCTCAAATAATTGGTGATATTTTCAACCATAATTAATAAATGAATCTGTTTTTAAATTATATAAATTTGCTAAATTACTACTCAACATTTCTGACATTGAAAATATAAATAAATTAGCTTTAAACTGATCAGGAATAGTATCTAATATAGCTTGAAAAAATGGTACTTCTTTTTCATCACCTATTAATAAAATAATTAGATCATTTTCTTTTAATTCGTATAATTTAAATGAATCTGAAAATATGTTAGTTTGTTCAATAACTCTTACTTTCTTTATTACAAAAAAATTACTTAGTCAATTTAATTCTTTTTGTAAAACATAACTAGAAAATAAATGAATGTTTTTAGCTTTAGAAAATTTATCTACTAATTTTGATATTTTACTTAATTGAGTTTTTAATTTTACAATATGATCTTGAAGTTTATTATTGTAACTAGAAAACACAGTTTCTTCTAGCTTTTCTTTTGGTCCTTGTTTAATTTCTTTATCAATTTCATCAACTGAAAAATAAGTAATTTCAAATTTTAATTTACTTATTAATTCTCTATAACCTGTAAAACCTAATTTTTTAGAAAATAAAGTCACAGATGATTCACTTACATGACACTCAATACTAGTTTGTTTCATCGAAGGATAATGTTTTTTACTAATAGCTTGGTCTAATAAATAATTAGAAAATAAGCATAAACCCGATCCATTTTTTAGATCTGCATAACTTTTTAAACTTTTAATTAATGAAATCATTTAATACACCCACTACAATTGATTACTACTTATATTATACTTTATTATCAAATTGCTTTAATTTGTTGAAGAATATTTATTTAATTAACTAGTATTATTACATAAATTTTGTGATTGGTATTTTATTTATTGAATAGAATTTCAAGTTTTTAAATATTAAAGATAAATTACAATTATTATAAATATCTATAATAAAATATTTTGCGTAGGTGTATATATGAAAAATATTGACTTAAATTTAAAAACTACTAATTATAATAAATATCAAAAATTACTAGCTTTTAATTTATTAAAATTTAACAATCAAACTGAATTAAATAATATAATTGATAATATTAACAAAAATAATTTAATTATTAATTTAGATCAATACAACTATAATGAGTATTTAACTGATATTTTTAAATTAAATTTTTACAACACTATAGATTTTATAAAAATAAATAATGATAAATTAGATAATCATTTAACTGAAAACTTAAAATTAACTGTAAATTTTATATCAAATACAATTAATAATATTTTTTGAAATAACATTAATAAACTATATGATGCTAAAAATAATTTAATTAATATAACTGAATATAATTTAGAAATTTCAAATTATCTATCTGATTTATATTTTCAATTTAAAGATATTGTTTCTAATCAGTTATTAAATATCATTTCTCATTTGATTGATTCATATTTAAAAGTTAGTCATTTAAATAATAATGATATTAAATTAAATATTTTAAGTAATAATTTAACTAGTATTTTAGATTTAATTAATGAAAAGTTTTTAAGTATTACTAAACTTAAATTGCAATATATTTATAAAGTTTTTGGTTTAAAAGATATATCAAATCAAACTAAAACAGATTATAAAAATAATTTTGATGATTTTTTAAATGATGATTATTTATTTGAAACTAGTTTTGATGATGAACTTAAAGCATTAGAATTTTTAGGCTTAGAAAATAATGTAACTTGAAATGAAATTAAAACTAAGTATAAACAATTAGCTATTAAATATCATCCAGATAATAATATTAATAATTCTCAAGCTCAAGAAATGATGAAAAAAATTAATAGTGCATATAATTTATTAAAAAAACATAGAAAATAGGAGAAAACAATGCAACAGTATTTAGATTTATTAAAAGATGTTTTAGAAAACGGTGAAGTTAGAGATGATAGAACTAAAACAGGGACTATTTCAAAATTTGGTGTACAAGCTAGATATGATTTAAGAGAAGGATTCCCACTAGTTACAACTAAAAAAGTATTTTATAAAGGTATTTTTCATGAAATGTTGTGATTTATGTCAGGAGATACTAACATTAAATATTTAGTAGATAATAAAGTTAATATTTGAAATGAATGACCTTATGAAGCGTTTAAAAAAAATGATGTTTATAATGGCGAAACATTACAAGAGTTCGTTGAAAAAATTAAACAAGATGATGAATTTGCAAAACAATGAGGAAATTTAGGTCCAGTTTATGGAAAACAATGACGTGATTTTAATGGTGTTGATCAATTAGAAAAAGTGATTCATGAGATTAAAACAAATCCTTTTTCAAGACGTCATATTGTTAGTGCTTGAAATCCTTGTCAAGTTGATGATATGTTATTACCTCCATGTCATTCACTATATCAATTTTATGTTTCAAAAGATGGATATTTAGATTTACAGTTGTATCAAAGAAGTGGCGATTTATTTTTAGGTGTTCCATTTAATATTGCTAGTTATTCATTATTATTAGCTTTAGTTGCAAAAGAGTGTAATTTAATACCAAGATATTTTGTTCATACAATTGGAGATGCTCATATTTATTCAAATCATATTGATCAAGTTAAATTACAGTTATCACGAGATTGTAAGAAATTACCTAAATTAAAAATTGCAGATCATGTTAAAAATAGTTTAGATTGTAAATTTGAAGATATTGAAATAATTGATTATGATTACCATGATGCAATTAAAGCACCTGTTGCTGTTTAATAATAAGTAAAAAAGATTGACACTGTTACATAAAACGTTTTAGTTTTGTGGTTTAGTAGCAGAGAAGGTATTATTAAATTTTCCTACATTTCCCACTTAAGCATAAAATAACAGTTTACTTATAGATTTAGATTTATAAGCAATCTGTTATTATTTTTTTAGTATATTTTAATCTTCTGGATGACCAGGATAATGATTATCGTAGCGTGGTGAAGTAGGATAAACACGATGTTGTACCATTCCGTGTGGATATCAAGGATATATACCATGTTGTACAAGTGGTGTATTGTCTAACATACCTTGAACTCTAGATTTAAAACTTTCTGTTGATTCACCTACCAACCCTATACTAACATATCAGCTATCTAGTGGTTGTAAAAACCGACTACACTCAAAAAACATAAATCTAAAAGTTGTTGCACGTTGAATATTTCAATCATATACTCGTCTATTAAAATTTTTTGCTTTATGAAACATATAATCCAATCTTGTTAAACTATTTGTTTTTCATGTACTTACTTTTCCATTAAATGAAAAGACAGTGTCAAACATATGTTCTGCATTATTTAGATTTTCAACATTTCATTGATCTAAATCTTGGTTAAAGTTCGTACATTTATGAAATATCCAATCCATTTTAAAATGATCTTTAGTATTGAATCTTCAACTATTTAAAGGTTGATTGAAGTCACTAGCTCCAGCAAACATTAGAGAAAAACTTAAAGAATTTGCAACTTTTCAATTTGAAAGAGGTTGATTGAAACTTTCAGCACCATTAAAGGTACGGTTGAAAAATTTAACATTTGCTGTATTTCAACTGTTGATGTTTTGGTTAAATTTTCTTGCTTCTTTAAATGTATCAGACATATTAGTGATATTTCTTGTATCTCATTGATCTATATTTTCTATAGATTGTTGCTCACTTTTGAAAAACATATTCTCAATTGAAGTAATTTGAGGTGGTAATAATTTTGGTACTTTTCTAACAGTTGGTGGTACATTATCAGTTTTAATAACTCCTAAAGATTCAGCAAAACCTATAACAATACATTCAGTTTTTTCTTTGTTATATTCAGCTATAGATCGTGTTTCATCAATTTCACCAACCGGTAAACTAAAAGTATCTCTGATTGAACTATTATTGACTTTAACAGTTACATCAAAAGTTTTACCTCTATTTTCAGGTTGATTATTCAATAGTGGAAATCTTTCATTTTCTTGTTGTTCTGAAAGTTTTATATCAATACCTTTAAAAGGTGCATCTTGTAAAAAATCATTTATTTTTTTTGAATAACTCGGTATTACATCAAGATATTTTCTTAATGCTGGAACTTGTCTATTTGTAAAATTATTTTTCCATACTACTTTAAGTATATTTTCAATTATTATTCTACCAATAAAAACTTTATTATCACTTTGTTGATGACTATCTCGCATTACTCTAGGTCATTTGCTTTGATCATCTTTAATTTTAGTATCTTTTAATAAATTATTATATTCTGATTTATTAGTGACATTATTTAAAATTCAATTACTTAAATCTTGATTAAAGTTTTGAGTTCTAATGAACATATTTGTAACTTTTTGAACGTTATACATATCTCAATTAGAAATATTCCCATTAAAATCAGTTGCACCACCAAACATATATCTACTATCAGTAACTTTACTCATATTTCAGTCATTTAAATTTTTATTAAATTTTTCAGCTTCAAAGAACATTGATTCAGTTATTGTTACATTTGACATATCTCAATCAGAAATGTCTTGGTTGAAATTTCTTGCACGCTCAAATGTACGTGACATATCAGTAATATTTTTAGTATTTCAATGTTGAATACCTTCAATATGAGAATGTTTATTATCTTTAAATGCTTCTTTTAAACTTGTGATAAATCTAGGTAATTTAAACGGAACTTCTTTAGTATTCGGATTTAATCTTTCTAGTATGTATTTTTTGTCATTAGTCTTAACATAACCAATTTCAATACATTTATTGTTTGATGAATTTTCATAATTAGTTTGTTTATTTCTATCTGGTCATACAATACCTAATTCAAATTCAAATAAAATATCAGAAATTGTAAATTTTAATTTTTCTGTTTCTCTATTATCTGTATCTTTTGTATTTGCAGTAGGATTTTTCTTTTGATTTACTATATTTAATGATACTTTTTTATCAAGCATTTTATTAAGTTCATTTTCAAATTCTTTACCTATTTGAATAAAACTTTCACTTTCTAAAAGATGATCTTTAAATTTCTCATCTCAAATATTATTAGCAATTTTATAAATAAATTCGCTAATTTCACTTACTTTAGTTTGTAGCTTTATAACTTTGTCTTTATTAATATCGATTTCGCTTTCTAATTCTCTTTTTTCACTTTCTAATCTTTGTTTTCTATTAATAGATTCTGTTATAGATTTATTGATACTCTCAATATTTTTTCTAGTTTCACTAATTTGGCCATTTAATTTTCTATTTGCTTCTTCTAAATTAGACCTTTCTTTTTTTACTTGCTCAAAACTAATGTCAAGTCTTGTTATTTTTTCTTCTAATTCTATAAGTTTGTCAAAAAGTTTTTTGAAACTGTTTGGATCATTTTCATCATCAATGTTTTTGATAGTATTTTTATAAAATTCTAATATAGCTAAAACTTTTTGAGTGAAATCTTCTTTTTTAGCTAAATCTTCAGGTAAATCTAGTGTAGTGATTAGATCATTTACAATTTTTTTAAATTGCTCAAATGGTTGTAATTTACTAGAAAGTTCAGATTTTGTTTTATCTAATTGCATAGTTTTTTGTTCTTCTTGGCTTATTTGATCTTTTAATAATCTTGTTCTTTCTTTAAGTTGTTCTACTTTTTGTTTAATAGAATTTATTTGATCGTTAAGACTATTAATAAGTGATTGAGCATTTTGAGTTTGATTATTATTTATAGTTGTATTTGAATTACTAGAAACACTGAATAATGATGCAGATGTTGAAGCAAAAATAGATAAAAAACTAGTTATTAGACATATTATTTTTTTCATATAAATTCCTTTCTAAGTTATTCATTCTCTACATCCTGTAGAAGGGAAATAGATACGTGCATTAAAGAGAACTTTAGGCACTCAACCTTGACATGCATGATCAAGTCACGCAGTTCCATTTAACATAAGTTCTGTACGAGCTCTAAGTTCAGAATTATTTACAGCACTCATATCTCATTTTGATATACTTCTCAAGAAATTTGTTGCATTATAAAACATTCTTTTAAAATTTATAACACTTATTACATCTCAGTCACTAACCTTTCCATTAAATTTTTCTGCTCCTTCAAACATAGATATCATGTCAACATGATGACCTCTAGAACCACCTATTTGTCAATTATTTAAATCTTGATTAAAATTTTTTGCATTTAAAAACATTCTTCTAAATCCACGTGCTTCTGAAACATTTCAAGCAGTAAAAGACCTTCTTCTTAAATTAACAAATGTTGAATCTAAAGGCTTGTTAAAACTTGTTGCCCCATTAAATACATCATCAAAATATTTAACATTAGAAGTATCTCATTTTGAAATATCTGTATTAAAACTATCATTATCTCTAAATGCACTTGAAATATTCATTAAATTTCTTGTATCTCATTTATTAAGGTTTTCAATTTCTGCTACTTTACCATCTCTAAAAATTCCTTCAATACTATCGATTTGTTCTGGTAAAAAATCAGGGACTTTTCTTATGTGTTTTGGCATATGCTCTGCTCTTATATTTCCAAATTCAGGTACATTATTTTTTGAAAAACCTATAACTTCACAAACTGTATTATCGTGGTTATATTCAGCTTCACACTCAGTATCTATAATTTGTTCGATTGGCAGAACTATTACAGAACTTTTAACATTTCTAGTAACTAAGTAGATATTAAAAGTTCGATTTTTATCTTTATTATTTAGTGGGAATCTAGCATTTTTTTGAGATTCTTGTTGAGCTAATCTTAGATATCCTTTTTCATCAGAAAAACGTTCTAATATCTCATTTACTCTACCTTGAAATATTGATAAAACATTTGAGTATTTTGTCAGAGCTTTTATTCGATTGTTTTTAAAATTATCATTTCATATATTTTTTATTAAAGAAACTATTAAATCATCAATTAATAAATTACCTTGTACTTCTGTAAGTAATTCTTGTACTCTTGGAGGCAATTTTGAAAATTGTTCTTCTATTTTAGAGCCTTTAAACATAGTCTTTAATTTTTCTTTGTCATTTACTTTATTTAAATTTCATTTATTTAAATATTGATCAAAACTAGATGCATTTTTAAACATATCATCAACTTGAACAACATTATTAAGCTTTCAATCATTAATATTTTTATTAAAACTAGATGCACCATCAAACATTGAATTAACATAAACAACATTACTCATATTTCAATTATTTATATCTTGATTAAATTTTTTTGCATCTCAAAACATATCTTGAGTAATTTTTACATTTGACATATCTCAGTTAGATATATCTTGATTAAAATTGGGTGTGTGAGCAAATGTTCGTCACATACCAGTTACATTTTCAGTGTTTCAGTGTTGAATTCCTTCGATTTCAGAATTGACATTCCCTTCAAACGCTTTATCAAGAGTTGTGATAAATCTAGGTAACTTTTTAGGAACAAGTGTTGTTATTATTTTAAATGGTTCTATTTTATATCCTTCTTTTTGACTTCACGTATATCCAATATCTGTACAAACACTTGCGTGATGTGCATGATATATAGTTGAAAAGTTTTGTTTAGCTGGTCATACTTTTCCTATTTTAAATTCATATAAATTGTCATTGAGTTTTAGTTTTAATGGTTCATTAAAGTTTACAACGTTAGAATTATCTTGTTTAAATTGTTGTTGTCTACTTACTAATTGAAAACTAAACCTTTGTTTAGTATCCTGATTAATTCTATTTTCAAACTGCTGTTTAATTTCACTATAAGTTTCACTATTTAATAAATGGTCTTTAAATTCTTCTTCTCAAATCTTATTAAATATAGAATTAAAAACTGAATTTATAGCATTAAATCTATTTGTTAATTGTTCAATTTCACGAGCTAAACTTTCTTTTTCGCTTTTTAACTCTTCAATTTTATTTTTTAGATCTTGTTCTTCTTTTAATTTCTTTTCTAATTCTAGTTTTTTTAAATATAAGCGTTCTGCTAATTGAGTTAATTCAATTTGTAGCGAATTTTCAATATTTACTAATTGTTGAACAACTTGTTTTAATGATTCAACTTCAATGTTTTTTTCACTTATTAAAGATTCTACATAATCTGTATTTGCTCTAATTTTATCTCTAATGTCATTAGAACTAGATTCAAATTCTCTTTTACTAGAATTATAAAATGCAAGGATAGCTAATAAGAATTTTTCTCTATTTTCATTAGTTACATCTTCTAATTTTTCAATATTTAAATCTTTTATTTTTTCATGATCAAAATTAATATTAATTTCATGTTCTTTTAATTTTTCTTCTATTGTAGGTCAAAAATTTTTAAAAGCATCTACTTTATTAGTTAAATCATTAACTTCACTTTGTAGATTTGTATTAGATTGTTTTAAAGTTTGTAATTCTAAATTTTTCTTACCTAATTCTTCACCAATTTTTAATATTGCAGTTTTTAATTTCGCAATTTGATCATTTAAACTAGAAATTAAATTTTGAGGAGTATTTTCATTTTTTGAAAAATTACTTCTAATTAAATTATTTTTAATCAAAACAGCACTTGTTGGAACAACAGCTGACAAACTCAATGATAGAGTAATTAATAAACTACTTAGTTTTTTTCTTCAAATCATAAAACCTCCTTTAAATTTTATTTTCATTTTTAAAACATTTTGTCTATTATATGTGCATTCTTATTTTACTTTTTTTTTTTTTAGAGCAAGTCTTTTTTTTATCGTTCTTAGAGCAAGTCTTTTTTATCATCTAATACATGCTTGATATCATAATAATTATTTAAGTTATTTTTATATTATTGTGATATATTCCAGATTTTATATTATTGTGATATATGTTAAAAGCTTACTAAGTTATAATAGTTTTGAAGGGAGGTTTAAATACCTTGAAAGATTCTTTTATAAATAAAATTAAAAATAAATTAATAGTTTCATGTCAGGCAGTTGATGATGAACCACTAAATGATGCTTTTGTTATGCAAAAAATGGCTTATGCAGTAGTTCAAGGTGGAGCTGAAATACTAAGATTAAGTCAAGTAGAACATATAAGTGCAATACAAAAAGTTGTTGATGTTCCAATTATAGGACTAATTAAAAAACATTATCAAAATAGTGAAATAGTGATTACTCCAACATTTAAAGAAGTAGAACAATTAGTTAATTTAAAAGTTGATGTTATTGCAATTGATGCAACATTTAGAAAGCGTCCAGATCAAGATCTAGAACAATTAGTTAAAACTATTAAAAAACATTATCCAGATCAATTATTAATGGCTGATTGTTCTACAGTTGAAGATGCAATTAATGCTGAAAAGCTTGGTTTTGATTTAATTGGAACTACTTTAAGAGGTTATACTAAAGAAACAAAATCGTTTAGTAATGTTGAAAATAATTATGAATTTTTAAAACAATTACAAAAAGTAATTACAAAACCAATTATTGCTGAAGGTGGTATTTGAGAGCCACAACAAGCTAAAGAAATTTTAGAATTAGGAATTCATGCTGTTGTAGTTGGAAGTGCTATTACAAGACCTCAATTAATAACTAAGTATTGATTAGATAAAATTAATAAATAATATTTAATATAATAAAACTCATAATTTTTGTGAGTTTTTTTCTAATACTATATAGAGTTCAGATTGTTTTAATTTTTATTAAAAAATTGTGTCATTGCAATTTAACTAGAAAGGGAAAAATGATGAGTTTAACTAAAGAATTTAAAACTTTTGAACAACAAATAGAAATACTAAAATCTAGAGGATTAGTAATAGAAGATAATCAACAAGTAATAGAAATATTAAAACAAGAAAATTATTACAACATAATAAATGGATATAAAGATTTATTTTTAAATGATAATAAAAATAATAAAGAGTGCACAACTTTTGATGAGATCTATTCTTTATTTCTTTTTGATAGAGAATTAAGAAGCATTATTTTAAAATACATACTACTTTTTGAAAGAGATTTTAAAACAATAATGTCTTATAATTTTAGTCAAAAATATAATATAGAAAATAGGGTCGATTCATATTTATATCCTCAAAATTATAGAGAGGATTATGTTGATGTATTAAATTTTATTTCTACTGTTAATAATATTATTACTTCAAAAAGCCAAAAAACACCATACATAAAACATTATATTCAACAATATGGTCACGTTCCATTATGAGTAGTTGTTAATATAATGTCTTTTGGTAATATGTCTTTTATGTTTAAAATCCTTAAAGATAGTGACAAAAACTATATTACTCTTTTTTATTTGAATAGATATTTAAAAGAGTATGATATAAAAAATGATAAAATTAGATTGAAAAGTGAAAGCTTTTCATCAGGAATAAAAATTTTACATATAGCCAGAAACATTTGTGCTCACGAAGAAAGAATTTATAATACCACTTTTAACAGAATGGCAGTAAATGATATATCAAATGTGATTGATTATAAGATTTCTAGTAAATTAAGACTGATAATAATATTTATGTTCTTGAAAATTACTTTAACTTCAAAACATTTTTCATCATTAAAAAAAGAGATCCTAGATCTTTTTAATAAATTTAAAGAAAAATTTAAAGTAATAACATTTGATGAAATTTTAAAAGAAATGGGTATAAATTTTAGAAGTTTTGTTAAATTGTAAAATATATTAATAAATAGTTTGCAAAAAACAAATATTTTGGTATTATATAAATAAGGATCGTGTCGGGAAAGTGTACGTCACTCCGGCAACCAACGCCAGATAAGTTAAAAAAACTATTATTTTATGTCGTGGGTTTTTAAACAAAATGAACCTTTAAATTTTTAAGTTATAATAATCTTATCAAAGGAAATTAGAAAATTAAACTAATCCAATAAGCCTAATTTTTCTTTGAGTTCGAATGATATGCGATAACATTCATTCTTAACACCTGAGACAAGTCCTGATAGTTCATCGACTACTTCACTGGGCAATCCACTTGGGTGTTTTTTAATGCTGTTAAGAGTCTTATCTAATACAGTATGAATCCATCTCGTTTTATTTATTGTTCCTAGGGTTTTTAAATCATGTTTTCTTTCTTCATCTAATTGTTTTCTTTTTGCTATATCAGCTATTCCTCAATCATGAGATCCTTTTTCTAATATTTCAGCTTTAAAACGCATAGTTTCTGTTCTAAAGTAGAACTTCTCATCTGCACCTATAACAAATTCAATACTTTCTTTTTTGTTGAACTTATATCTCTTCCCATTTTCATCAAATGCAGCATAATAATTTTTTTGATATT
>NZ_LFYS01000016.1 GCF_001199495.1 Mycoplasma sp. HU2014
ATTATGTTTATGAAACAAATAGAACTGATTTATCTGTAGTTGATATTGTAAATTTATATTCAAAACAGTGACAAATTGAATCTAATTTTAAAACGTTAAAAGGTAAATTGTCACTTCGTCCAATGTATCTATCAACATGAAATCATATTGTTGGATATATTTGTTTATGTTTTGTATCTTTAGTGTTTTTAAATTATGTAGTTTACCTTTTGAATTCTAGATTAGGATTACAAGGTAAAAATAGAATTACTGAACATAAAATGATTAACATTATTAAAGATGTCAAAGAAATTGAGATATTTGTAAACAAACAAAAAACAGAAACAATACAAGTGTTTAATGATGGGTTAAAAGAAAGTTGAGATACTTATCACACTCTTTTAGAAGTTTTAAAAAAATAACATTTGACTTATAAATTTAGGTTTATAAGTTTAAACTGTTATTTTTATGCTTAAAGTGGGAAACGTAGGAAGTGAAGTTTTTTTGTTCTTCATAGTTATCATAAGGTGGATCAAAATAAACAAAATCACCACTTTCTGCATTTTTAACTGCTTCAGCAAAATCAACAGAAGTTATTTTGCATTCACTATTTTTAAAATAATTTCTTATGTTGTTAAAATTGTTTGAATCATAACAAATTACATTTGTTTTTTTAGCTGATGGAACATTGAAAAACCCATTTTTATTAACCCTATATAGTCCATTAAAACAAGACTTGTTTAGATAAATAAATCTTGAAGCAATTTTGTCTATATCAGCTTTATCAAAAGATTTTTCTCTATCTAAATCTCTTATTTTGTAAAAGTATTCTTCTGAATGATTTTGTTGATGATTTTCAATTTGTTCTATCATCTTAACAAATTTATCATTATCTTTAAAACATAAAAATGCACTTACAAGCTCCTTATTAAAATCATTTATTCAAAAATTACTTGGTTTTATTTTAAAAAGTAAAGCTCCACCACCAACAAAAGGTTCATAATATTTATTAAATTGTTTTGGAATATATTTTAATAGTGTATTTAATAATTGAGTTTTTCCACCAGCTCATTTTACAAAAGGTTTAATATCTTGTTGATTCGGTTCTACTTCTGTTGGAAATAATGACAAGTTAAAAGTATTGAAAATACTTTCAATAGTATGTAAGTTGACCCCTTTAATAGCACCCTTTTCTATTTTAGATAACTGAGATCTTTGAATATTAGACATCTTAGCTAATTGTTCTTGAGATAGACCTGATTGAATTCTATTTTCTTTAATCAAGCTTCCTATTTTTTCTAAATAACTCATAATAATCACCAAATAAATTATAATATTACTTGTTTAAAATGTATATAAAAATATACAAATATATTTATATTTTTTCATAAAAAAATGTAGTAGATTTTACTACTACATTGAATATTAAATTATTACATAATTGTAATTTCTTTAATAGATTCTCCTCTAACAACAAGAATTTTTTCTCCAGAAACAACTCCTCAAGATTTAGCAATTTTTGATAATTCTTCAACGTTGTTTTCTAAATTATTAATTGAATCTACTTTATTCATAAAAATCGAGTGTCAAATACCAAATGCAGTTCACATTCTTTGGTTAGCACTTACTCCTAAGATAGCTAAGTTAGGTCTAAATTTAGAAATTGTTTTTAATAATTGTCCAGTTCTTGATAGAACAATAGCGTAACGGTAATTTCCTTCTCTTGATTTTTCAGCCAATGATAAAGCTATATCTGCACGAGATCCTGAACTTGACTTAATAGCATTATCTAATTGTTGTTGGTAGTAAAGTTTGTTGTAGAACTCAACTTCAGCACGTTTATTAATTGTAGCCATTGTTTGAACTGTAATGAATGGGAAATCTCCAGTAGCAGATTCACCTGATAACATAGTTGCATCAGCACCCAATTCAGTTGCAAAGTAAACATCAGTTACTTCAGCACGAGTTGGAGCTGGATTATTTGTCATAGTTTCTAACATTTGAGTTGCAACAATTACAATTTTACCTGCTTCACGACATTTTCTAATAATTACTTTTTCTCAATATGGAACATCATAGTAAGGAATTTCCAATCCTAAATCTCCTCTAGCGATCATAATTCCATCACTTTCTTTTATTATTTCATCAATATTATCAATTCCTACTTGAGATTCAATTTTTGAAATAACTTGAATATCAGTTCTATTACCTTTCGCTAGAATATCACGAATTTGACGAACGTTTTGAGCACTGTTTACAAATGATGCAGCAATGTAATCTACACCTTGTTCACATCCAAATAAAATATCTTTTTCATCTTTTTCAGATAAGAAATCCATTGAGAAATCAACACCTGGTAAGTTTACACGTTTATTTGTTTTAACTTCATGATGATTAAATGCAGTAGTTTCTATGATTTGAGGTTTTACTGAGTCAATTGTTAATTCTAATTTACCATCATCAATTAAAATAACATCTCCAGCTTTTAAATCAACTGACATATCATAAGAAACAGTCATTTCTCCTTGACCACATTCTTTATTTAGATATGATTCTTTATCTGTATAAATTATAATTTTTTGTCCTCTTGATACTTGTTGTTTTCCGTTAGCAAATTTTCCAACACGAATTTCAGGACCTTTAGTATCTAATAAAATAGAAATAGGTTTTTGAATTTCTTCTCTAATTTTTTTAACAAATTCCATTCTTGATCCGTGTTCTTCATAATCACCGTGAGAGAAGTTTAAACGAATTGTTGTCATTCCTTTTTCAAACAATTCTTTAATCGCTTTAACTGAGTGAGTAGAAGGACCAATAGTTGTAATTATTTTAGTTCGCTTTATTTGCTTTTCTAAAAGTTCTTTTTTCATTTATTTATCACCTTAAATTAATATATATTTATATTATAAATTTTTAATCTATTAATTTCAAAAATATTATTTACTAAATTGTTCGTTAGCTTCTCTTAATTTTCTAATAAATGGTTTTTTATCAATAGGTTTCATGTTTAAAGTTTGTTGGATATCTCTTGCTACTAATTTATTGTTTTCTAATCCAATAAATAATCCACCTTTTCCTTCAACTAATTGATCAACTGCAAACATAGCTCCAGTAAATGCTAAATATCTATCCATAGCAGTTGGTCTTCCACCACGTTGAATGTGTCCTAAAATTGTAGCACGTGTTTCAAATCCACTGATTTGTTCAATTCTTTTTGCAATTTCACTTGATGAAACATCATAAGATTTTTCAGAAATTAAAATAATAAGACTTCTTTTTCCTTGTTCGCGTAATTTTTTAGCTCTTTGACCCATTTCTTCAATTGATAATAAGTCTTCGGCTGGACTTACAATTTCAGCTCCTGTTCCAACTGCAGCATAAGTAACTAGATCACCACATCCATTACCCATAATTTCAACAACACAAGCTCTGTTGTGTGATTGCATTGTATCTCTAATTCTATCAACTGCTTCAACTACAGTATTTAAAGCTGTATCAAATCCAATTGTAAAATCACTTGAAACAATATCATTATCAATAGTTCCTGGTAATCCAACACAATTGATTCCCATTTCAGTCAATCTTTGTGCTCCCATGTAACTTCCATCTCCACCAATAACAACTAAAGCTTCGATACCCTCTTTTTTAAGATTTTCAATTGCTACTTTTCTTATTTCTTCTTCTTTGAATTCAACGAATCTAGCTGAACCTAAAATAGTTCCACCTTTTGACATAATATCAGTTGTTTGTTCTACTGTGATTTTTTCAAATCAAGCATTATATAACCCTTTATATCCATCTCTAATACCATAAACTTCAATACCTTTAGCGTGAGCAGATTTAACTACTCCAGCAATCGCACAGTTCATTGCAGGTGCGTCTCCTCCAGAGGTAAGAATACCTATTTTTTTAATCATAAAAATAAACCTTCTTTCTAATCTAATATTTATTATATAGATAATCTAATATTTATTATATAGCAAATATTTTTTTATTAATATACATAAAAAATAGCTCTGGAATATACATAAAAAATAGCTTTTAATAAAATTTAAAATTAATCAATTTTTAATAAAAAAATAAATTAATCAATCATAGATATAATAAAGATAAAATTAATTTACAAGCTATTAAAATTCAGCATAACTAACGCAAATAATAATATAAAATTAAATTAATTGTGGAGGAAAATATGTCTAATATTAAATTTAAAATTATAGATAAAAATACTATTGAATTATTAGAAGATGCAAAAAAAGGAGATATCATAGATCTATCAAATGTCGAACAAATAGATCTATCAAAAGTTTACCGCATAAATTAACTATACAAACATCATAAAATATAATAAAAAGCAGTTATATTGCATAAAAAATGAGATTTTAATTAAAATATCTCGTTTTTTTGTTACAAAAATTTAAAAAAATACTTTAAAATCTTACTTAATTATGCTATAATTTAACTATATAATTAACTATATAGGAGGTTAACATGGTAGTACCACTAGAGATACGACAAGTTCCAAGACCAAAGAATACTGTAATTAAAAAATCTGGTTCAAAATGAGCTGTAATTGAAAGGGTTGGTTGTGTAAGAAAAAACGGTTCTAATCAACCAAAAGAGGGTAAAGTGATAGGACACATCATTGATGGTGAGTTTATTAAAAAAGAAGAAATTAAAAAGAAGATTAGCTTTAAATATTATGGTGATTATGAATTAGCTAAATCAGTTTCACAAGATATTTTAAGTGATCTAAAAGAAGTTTATACATTAGATTTCGCCAATCACTTGTATACAATTTCATTATTACGTTCTATAAATCCAAAAATCTCATATACCAACTTAGAAGAAACATACGAAGAATCTTTTATTTCTAATGAATTTCAAAACTTAAAACTAAGTAAAAATAATATTTCTAAATTTCTAAGATCAGTTGGTCTTGATTATGGAAAAGCGCTTTTATTCATTAGAAACAGAGTTAAAAAAATTGATTATGATAACAGAATTGCTATTGATGGGATGTTAAAAAATAATAATAGTAGAATTAATTCTTTAAATGACTTTTCTTTCAAATCAAAAATTAAAAACAGTAAAAACATATCCATTATAGTCGCTTTCAATGTATCGACAAAAGATGTAATTTGTTCTCTTCCATACCCCGGAAATTGTGTAGATGTCACTAGTTTTCCTGATTTCTTAGAAAAAACAGGTATAACAAAAGGAATTATAATTGGTGACAAAGCAATGAATAATGAGTATTTTGGAAACGTTGGTTTTATACATCCTTTAAAAAGATCCTCAAAAATTTTAGATAAAATTGATGCTTATAATATGTCAGAAAAACTTGACGATAAAGAGAATCCGACATGATATAAAAAAGTATTTTATGAAGACAAATATTATTACTGCTTTAGAGACGTTAAAAGAGCATTCAAAGAAGAACACGACTTTATGTCAAGCAAAAAATTCTCAAAAGAAAGATATGACAAAATGAAACACAAATTTGGCACTATCGCATATGTTTCTGACCAAGACATAACATGTCAAGAAGCCTTGAATATGTATAAGCAAAGATGGGAAATTGAACTTGTTAATGACTTTTACAAAAACACTTTGGAACTTGATTCAGTTAAAGTTCATGATGATTTAAGTGTTTATGCAGATGAATTTATCAATATGCTTACATTAATTATTGGTTATAGAATTAAAAATAAATTTGAAGATGCAGGTTTATTTAAAA
>NZ_LFYS01000017.1 GCF_001199495.1 Mycoplasma sp. HU2014
CAAGGTCATTTGCATTTGTTTTTTCAACCCTTTTTCTAATAAATTCAATAATTTTATTGGTGTCACAACCAAGCTTGTAAATAAAATTTGAAACGGTACTTTTTGATAATTTCATATTTGGAAAATCTACTGATAAAAATGATTCTTCATAATATTTCTCTATTAAAGAATCATTTGCATCTGGGTTTAATGTTTTCATAATAGCAATGGCAAAAATTCTAAATGCCTCAACACCATAAACGTGCGTCAAGTCTTTCAAAATATCATTTGAAAGATTTTTAGCAAGCATATAGTCACCATAATTTTTTGGTCTTAATTCTATTGATATTTCTTTTTTAGGTACGTATTCTCCATTTATTATATGACCTATGACAGGTCCGTTTTTTGGATAATTCTTACCATTTTTATATTCACATCCAATTCTTTGAATAACAGCTCATGATTTTCCTGTTAATTTAACGATAGTATTTTTTGGTCTTGGAACTTACCTTATTTCTAATGGTACAGCCACAATATCTCTCCTTTTCTATAGTGTATTATATAGTATATTATAACATAAAAGACAAGTCTTTTAAAAGTATTTTTTAAAAATTTTATTAATTTTTCTAAACAAAAAGAGTACATTTTATTACTAAAACATACTCTTTTATTAAAAATCTTCATTTTTAATCTGTTTTTGTGCCATTTTAACCGAAAAATATAGTGTATATTTTTGGAATTCTTTAATTAATAAACAGACTATTTTTTATTTTTAACTTTTTTAAAAATATAATAACTAGACACTAATAAAACAACAATAACTAATGGGCTTGAAATTAAAATAATAACCAACTTATTAGAGTTTTTTATATGAGGTTCTTTAATAACAACAAGTTTAATAGTAACTTTATCATTTGAATTATTTTTTAAATAAACATCAGCTGTATTGTTGTTTTTTAGTTCTACTATTAGTTCTCTATTAGATAAATTTGGATTAATTTCTAATAGTTTATTTTTTATAGTATTTAAATCATTTTTAGTAATATTTAAAGATTTATTTTTAATTAATTTATCTAAACTAGATTCTTGATTTTGTTGAGTTTGATTATTGTTGTTTTGTGGTTGTCTTTTGGGTTTTTGATTAGTTTGATTTTTTGATTGTTCTATTAATAAGTTATTTTGATTAATTAGATGATCACTTGATCTTCATTTAGTTTTTTTAGCTTCTTTAATAAGTTCTAAAAGTGTGTTTGGATCATATAAATCTTTAGTATTATTATATACATCGTTTTTTAATTTCACATCTGGTTGAATACCAAATTCTAAACTTTTAAAGTTTTTATTTGTAAAAACATTATTAGTACTTAACTGAATAATATCTCCAGTTGGTAGAATTGAATAACCAATTGCTGAAGCCCCACCAAAAGTTTGATGACCAATGATTTTTGCTAAATTATTATCTCTTGCTATTTGAGGAAAAATATTTCCGGCCGAAAACGAATAAGGTGAAGTTAAAATATAGTAATCAAAGTTAAATTTATTATATTTTGATTTTATAGTTTCAACTTTTTGTTCTTTTGATAAAGGATTATAAGTATAAACGTTAAAAGGATTATTTGTTAAAAAACCCATTATTTCATAAGCAGCACCAATATAACCCCCACCATTTTGTGTTAGGTTAAAAATAATGTTTTTAACATTTTTACTTTGAGCTTGTTCTAAACTGTTTTTAATATGTTTAGCAGAATCTTCTTCAAACTTTTTAAAAGAAATCATATAAGTATCATCTGATATAACATTGTTTTCATATTCAACTTTACTTGGATCATTTTTAGCTAATAAATCTAGAAGTTTAATTTGTTTATTAGATCTATTATTTGGATTAGATATTTTTATTGGAGTTTTATTAAAATCTTTACTTTTGTTAAAAAACCCATCTAAAGCATATGCTGAGTGAGGATCATCAAGATCTGCTATTAATTGTTTTGTTGCAAGATAATGTTCATCATTAGTTCCATTTACAATTTTTGTTTTATATTTTTTAAAATAATCTTTATAAGATTTATTATTATTTAATTTAATTGCATAATAATGATTAAATAGAAAACTTAAATAATTATATTGAAACTCTTTAAGTTCTTTTGGAATTTCATTTTTGATGTTAGCATCAGACATTTTAAGATTTACTTGACTTATAATATCACTAATTGATTCAGAAAATCTAAAAATATTAACATCTTGTTGATTAAAATACACTTGGATATTAGATTCATTTAAAAAGATTTGGTTTAGTAAAACAATAGGTAAATAAACATCACTTCAATCTTTTAACATCTCAATGTTATAGTTTTTTAAATGATATTTAAATTCTTTGTTTAGGTTTTTATTTTCTAATCCTTTAAATTCTATTTGTAATTGTTCTTCACCACGCTCTTTGTCTTTTAAAATTTCTGTAAAGATTTTATAATCTGAAACAGTTATGATTTGAGTTTTATAATTAAATTCTATATTATAGATATTTTTTGAACTTTTTAAAGTTATAGTTGTTTTATCATCATTAAATTTATGTTCTATTTTTTCATGTTTTATTATTGGTTTGACACTTTTTAAAAACTCATCAACAGAAACATATCCAATATTTTTATATAAAAATAGCTTGATTTTCTTTTTTGTATTTTGAAGATTTTTTGCCAATGTATTTAGGTTATGTTCTTTCAAACTAATTTCTAATTTTTGATTTTGACTAGTACTTAAAGTAGTTAAATTACCACTTAAACTATTAGATAATAAAAAAGAACTAAATAACCTTATTAAAAATAATTTCATAATAATTCCTTTCTATTTATTTTGATCGTTATTGATAACTGTTTGAATATAATCTAGATCAAAAAGTTTTTTAAAATCATAATCATTAGTTTTATCAAACTCTATATCTGGTTTTACTTCATATTCATAAGAGTTTCACTTTTGATCTGTTAAAGTATAAATTGAACTTTTTCTAATTATAGAACCAGTTGGCAGAATACTAATTCTAACTTCACTAGCTCCTCCACCAGAATTAAATCCAATAATTTTTGCTAATTTATTAGTTTTACTAATAGCTGCAAAAGAATTACCAGCTGAATAATTAATTGGTGAACTTAAAATATAGTAATTAAAATCAAACCTTCCAACTTTTGATTGAATTTGCAAGATTTGTTTATCATTTGTAGTTGGATATAATTTATGATAATTATATTTTTGATCTGTTAAATATCCTAGTATCTGATAAACAGCTACAATACTACCACCACGATTTAAGCTAAGATCAAAAACAACATTTTTTACAGTTTTATTATTTTTAATTTCTTCAAGTTGTTTTTTAACTGCATCTACTGTATATCATTTATGAAAAATATCTATTTTAATAATGGCTGTTTTATTATCATTTGTATATCTAATATCTTTTTCATGTAAATCAGAAGCTAGCTTAGAGATATCTCGTTCATATTTTCTAAATTTAGCTACCCTATCAGTTCTTTGCTTATCATTATTAATTTCTAATTCAGAATCATTTGTATTTAGATCATAAATTGGTGATTGTAATAAGATCTTAGTATGAATATCATTTAAACCTCTTATTAAAAGATTAGTGGTCTTAAAATGTTTTAAGTCATCTGATAATAAATCATTTTTATATTTTTCTAAATAAGTTTGATATGATTTATCTAATTTTATAGGATAAAAATTATCTAATAGAAAATATAAATAATTGTATTGAAATTGTTTTAGATGATTTGATATTTTTAAGTTCTTTTTATTAGAAATTAGTACTTTTTTAGTCTCATTATTTGTAGTACTAAAAAGATCAAAGATTTCAAAAACTAAAATTTTATTGTTATTAAAAAATATTTGTTTTTCAGATTCAGCCAAAAAGATTTGATTTAAAACTAATAAAGGTAAATATAATTTATTTTCTTTATTAAAAATAAAAATATCATATTTATTTAAATTTATAATTAAAGGTTTTTTTTCAAGTAATTTAAAATGATCAAAATATTCTAAATTAGACTCATTTTGATAAGGATTTAATAAATTATAAAAATTAACATTAGAAATAGTTATTTGTTGAGTTAAATAATCAAATTTAATAAATTCAGTTAAACTAAAATCTTTATGTTTATTTTTATCGTTTGCTTGATATTTATTAGTTAAACTAATTGTTATTTGATTATTATTTGTTTTAGTTTCTAATAATTGAGTTAGACTGTATAAGTTATCATTATAAATTGTTTGATTTAAAATATCTTTTAAAAGATCTACATATTGTTCAAGATCAACATAATCAATATCTTGATGTTTAGTTAGATCAATTTGTTTATTTTCAAAAGACACAGAACTAATTAAACTATTGATTTTATAAGATGAATTTAGAACTTGAAATTGGTTATTTAATTCTTTAGTTATTTTTATAAAATTATTTATTTTAGTATCATTATTATTATCTTGTTTTTGAGTTGTATTGCTTTGGTTTTGATCAATTTTATTATTTTTTTGATCAGTATTATTGTTTAATTTATTATTTAGATCTTTATTTAATATATTAGAATTTGGACTTTTGTTTATAATATTTGAACTACAACTTACTAAAAACGAACTTAATGTTAATGTTAAAATACTAGCACCTTTAAGCATATTAATTCTACCTTTAAACTTTCTATGTGTATTATATAATAAATCAAATTTCTAAATAGTTATTTAACAGTTTTTGATGAAATTAATTATTTCACTTATAGTTTCCATACTCTATATTTCTATTCAAGATCTTATTTATTTTATTAGTTATTTTTATTTAACTACTAAATATAATTACTTAAATATAAGTAAATAAAACATTAAACAATAAAGTTTTAATTATAAGTAAAGTAAAAATTTAAAATTGAATAAATAATTCTAATAGTAAAAATTAGTATTAAAAAACACTTGAAATAGGTTTTCAAGTGTTTTTTGTCTTAGTCTTTTTAATGATTAATTGGAATATTCTATATTTTGTTGATTAAATTACAGAAACCAACAATCACATCTTTAAAGTTGATAAATGAGTTTATTTTTCATAGATTTTGAAAAGTTCATAAAAGTATTCTTCTACAACTTTAATATCATCATTAATAGTGTCTTCAATATCTCCTAATGTAGCTTCATAATTGTTACGTGTATTTAATTCAACAATGACATCAAGAATTTCATCATATAGGTTTCCGAAGTCTTCTTCTGTGAAATTTAATAAATCATCTAGTCTTAAATCAGTAATTAAATCCTTTAATTCTTGTTCTTCATAATGATCACTAGTTACGTCATCACTTTCATCACTTAATAATTGAGTTAAGAAATTTTTCACATCTTGTGAAAAATTTTTAATTATTTCTTTTTGTTCTTCAGTTCATTGGATTGTTGGAGCAGGTGTTGTGTTTTCTTCTGGTGCAGGAGTTTTTTCTTCTGGTGCAGGAGTTTTTTCTTCAGGTGCAGGAGTTTTTTCTTCAGGTTTTTTGTTTTCTTCAGGTTTTTTCTGTTCTGTTTTACATGCAACAGCAGTAACTCCAGCAGTAGTTGCCATTGTAAATGAACCTAAAATTGTTAGTAACTTTTTCACTGTTATATCCTTTCTTTTTATTTATTGATAGGTAGTTTTTAGTTTATATGTGCACACATACACATAACAATATTTAGTTTACAAAAAAAAAAAAGTCAACTCCGAAATAAAAACCAGTAGTTGTTAAACAAAAACTAACTGATTTAGTTATAGTTACAACTGGAATTGTAGTAGCTGACGCAGATAAAGGTAATGTTGAAAAAGTTGTTGAAGCAGTTAATGCAAAAAATGCAGATGCAAATTTAGTAGCTAGTGAATTAGAAGTTACAACTGTAAAAGGTAATAAATTAAAACTTTCAGCAAAAGAAAACTCAACTAAATACGAAGGATCAGTAGAAATCCAAATCATCGTAGAACCTACTCCAGTTGCTAACAATGCTGTTTAATGATTCCACTATAATTGAATTAAATAATTTAGAGTGTCACAAGACACTCTTTTTATTTATATTAATCTGCTCATTCAAATTTTAGATTCTGAACAATATCTTGTTTTGAATTTTTGTTTTCTTCTTCTTTGATAAACATTTTTTCAGTATAGTTCTTTTTGTTTCTTCTTGCTTCAATCATAGATTTATCTAAGAAGTTATTTTGATAGAAAACATAGTACTTAATATCATTTTCAACGCCTATTCTATGATTTCTTTTCATTGATTGAACGTGATCTTTATAAAGTGCTACAGAAAATCAAATTGTATTGGTATATTTTTGTCAGTTCATTCCAGTTGATCCAGAAGCATAATTTGCAATAATTACTCTCTTTTTATTTTTAGATGTTTTAGTATTTTTTAGTTTTTCATATTCTTTGTAGTATTTATCAGTTTTAGTTTTACCGTTTCAAGTATCTATTTTATATTCTAAATCTTGACATATTTTTAGTATTTCATCATATTCTGCATCATAGTTATAAAAGATAATATAGTTATCAAGATTTTTAGATAATAGTTCTTTTAATTTTTCTAATCTAGAATAATCAAATCATTTGTAATTTTTCTCATTTCCTTGAAAGCCTATAGAAATTTGTCTAGCTCTTAATCAATATCCACCGGTACTATTTGTTGCAAATCAATGATATTCTGGATAGCTTAAATTTCTATAAAAAGGATTATAAACAAGGTTACAATTATCATCTTTGTAATTGTTTTCTATATTATTTTTATTACAGAATTTGAATAAGTCACTTTCTAAGATTTCTTTTTGTGTTAATAATTTAAATTCTCTTGAGATCGGTAATTCAATATATTCTTCTTTGATTTTACTTAGTTCTATTACATCTTCTGTTCTTAAGCAAACTGCATAATTATTAATTAATTCAACCAATTGATCTATGTTTTTATACCCTTTAATTGGTCTTCTATATTCAGGTAAACTTTTTATGTTTTTTCTCACTGCAAAATTTTCAAGAAATTTAGTTTTAGTCATTTTTAAACCTAAAAATTTTAGTTGATTATATATGTCAACATATCCTATACTAACTGGAGTTCCTGTTAATAAATACAATCTAAATTTATCTACATTATTAAAATATCTTCTATTATATTTTTCAATTCCTTCAATAAAATTAGTAATTACTTTAGAAGTTATAGGTGTGCTATTTTTTATTCTATGACTTTCATCAATTATGATTGCTATTTTTTGATCTTTATGAGCAAAAACAAATTTCTTTAAAAAGAGAGGGATCTTATCTCTCGTTTTCTCTTCTTTAATATTTATAAAAGATTCAAAATTTAAAATTAATGCTTCTTTTTGATTTTTATCAAATTCAATTTTCTTAATATTTTTTTGAAACTTATTATATACAACATAATTCAAATCATTTGTTAAGTGATCAGTAAAACTTCCTTTTTCATTTTCTTGTTTTACAGCAATAGCTTTTGGACAAATTACAATAATTGCATCAGCATTAAAATATTCACAAAAACTTAAACTTAAAATAGTTTTACCTAAACCCATATCTAGAAATAGTCCTAGTTTAGTTTTATCTTTGTTTTTAAGAAGAACTTCTTTTTGAAAATCTTTAAGTTTATTAAATAACGCCATAAATTATTTCTTTCTAATTTTTAAATTATTATTCAATATTATTTTAAGAATAAAAATCTATTTAGCTATAAAATATTTATTTTTTCCTAAAACTATAATGTAGATATATTTAATAAATATTTATACAAAAGTCATTCTAAAGAGAATTTGTCCCGAATATGATATAATTTTTGGGAGAAAAGGAGAGAATAATTATGACTTATATATCACAAATTCAAAATCGAATTGATACTTTTGAATATGATAAAGTATTTATTGCTGACGATTTTTCAGATATAGCTTCTAATGAAACTGTTCGTAGAACTTTAAATAGATTAGTAAAAGAAGAAAAAATTATAAGAATTATAAATGGTTTTTATTATGCTCCTAAATATAGTGATTTTATTAAGGATTATGAAGACTTTGATATCTATGAGTTAATTGATGCAATAGCAAGAAAATATAATTGAGATATTGCTCCTTTTGGTCTAGCCTGTTTAAATATTTTAAGTTTATCTACTCAAGTTCCTGCTAAACTTATTTTTGTTTCTAATGCTAAATATAAAACATTTAATATAAATGGTATGACAATAGAATTTAGAAAGGTAAATCCTAGAGAAATATCTAATATGTCTTTAAAAACAAGAATAGTTATCCAGGCGATAAAAGAATTAGGAAAAGGAAATGTAAAAAAATATCATATAGATAGAATAAAATGACGATTAACTAAAACTGAAAAACAAAATTTAATAATTGAGGCAAAACATACAACAAAATGAATTTATGAACATATCAAAGAAATTTGTAAGGAGAAAAATGAATAAATTTTATGTAAGAACTGTTAGAGATTTAAAAAATTTAATTAAAAGAACATCTAATAAAAGTAATATGTCTCCTGAAATTATAGAAAAGGATTATTGAGTTAGCTTTTTATTAGATTATATATTTAACTAAAGAATTCCAAAAATATACACTATATTTTTCGGTTAAAATGGCACAAAAACAGATTAAAAATGAAGATTTTTAATAAAAGAGTATGTTTTAGTAATAAAATGTACTCTTTTTGTTTAGAAAAATTAATAAAATTTTTAAAAAATACTTTTAAAAGACTTGTCTTTTATGTTATAATATACTATATAATACACTATAGAAAAGGAGAGATATTATGGCTGTACCATTAGAAATAAGGCAAGTTCCAAGACCAAAAAATACTATCGTTAAATTAACAGGAAAATCATGAGCTGTTATTCAAAGAATTGGATGTGAATATAAAAATGGTAAGAATTATCCAAAAAACGGACCTGTCATAGGTCATATAATAAATGGAGAATACGTACCTAAAAAAGAAATATCAATAGAATTAAGACCAAAAAATTATGGTGACTATATGCTTGCTAAGAATCTTTCAAATGATATTTTGAAAGACTTGACGCACGTTTATGGTGTTGAGGCATTTAGAATTTTT
>NZ_LFYS01000018.1 GCF_001199495.1 Mycoplasma sp. HU2014
TATGACAGGTCCGTTTTTTGGATAATTCTTACCATTTTTATATTCACATCCAATTCTTTGAATAACAGCTCATGATTTTCCTGTTAATTTAACGATAGTATTTTTTGGTCTTGGAACTTGCCTTATTTCTAATGGTACAGCCATAATATCTCTCCTTTTCTATAGTGTATTATATAGTATATTATAACATAAAAGACAAGTCTTTTAAAAGTATTTTTTAAAAATTTTATTAATTTTTCTAAACAAAAAGAGTACATTTTATTACTAAAACATACTCTTTTATTAAAAATTTTCATTTTTTAATTGTTTTTGTGCTATTTTAACCGAAAAATATAGTGTATATTTTTGGAATTCTTTACTTAATAAGTTCTATAATCACTTCAAGAATGAAAAAAGAATTTGAAGAAAAAGGATTAACAGAGAGATTTTCATTTAATCAAATAATGGAAAGATTAAGTTCAGCTAATAAGTATTTAGATGGTACAACTAAAAAATGACACTATACAAGTGAAAAGAAATATACTGACAATATTATTGATATTTTAAACCTATAGTGGCAAAAATGATAAATTTCTTAATAAATGAAAAAAATGGATCTTATTAGATCCATTTTATTTACTCATTATACAAACTACATCACAATCTGTTGTAATTGTTGCATCTTTATAAGGTATAAAAGCATTAGAAAGGCAACTCGAAGCTATTGGTTTTAACAATAAATCTGTTGTTTCATATTTTAAGCCTTTAATTGTGATTTTTGTGTCATCTTTAGAAATAAAACTTACATAAGTCATATCTTGATACCTATTAAATTCTAAAGTATTTTCACCTTTTTTTAATAAGAAAATAATTGAATAATCATTAATGAATTTAATATCATATTTAAATATTAAGCTAAATATAGAAAAGTTCTTTTCATATCTTCTTGTTGCATTTGCAACAAAAAGTATCTTAGCTTCTTTAGAAATTTCTCTAGCTCTTATGATTGCTATCTCTCCATCAAAAAAATCTTTTTCAGATGGTCAAATTTCAATTTTGTTTGCATATTCTTTTATTACATTAAGTTCAGCATCATCAACTTTATCAAAATCACCAATAGCTAAATCTATTCTAATCTTCTTATCAATTAAATGCAGACAACCTCTTTCAACTCCAATAACATAAGTGCTAACATTATTAAAAGAATTTAGATCAATATTTGTTGTAGAAGTGACTATTAATATTTTTTTATAGTTCATCTATTAGTCCTTTTGCTCTTTCTTTAAAATTATCAGATCCAAATAAATAGCTTCCTGCAACTATCATATCAACTCCAGCCTGTTTAACTAAACTTGAAGTTTTATCATTAATTCCACCATCCACTTCAATAGTGTATTTGTAATTATTTTCATCTCTTAATTTAGATAATGTTTTAATTTTTTCTAAACTAGATTCGATAAATTTTTGACCACCAAATCCAGGTTCCACACTCATAACTAGTACGTTATCTAATTTATTTAAATATTTTAAAATTGCACTAACTTCAGTTTTTGGTGAGATTGCTATAGATGCCATAATATTGTTTTTCTTACATAGTTCAATAAATTTATTAACAGTTAATTCATCAACTAATGATTCAATATGCATTGTCATCATTTCAGGTTTTGCTGAAATATAATCTTCAAAGAAATCTTCAAACTCTTGAGTTTTTACTTTAACCATAAAATGAACATCAACTTTTATATCGATATTTTTTTTAATATCATGTAGAATTTTTGATCCAAAAGTTAAGTTAGGAACAAAATCAAAATCCATAACATCATAATGAATTCATTCAATATTATTTTTTTTACATAATTCTAATTCTTCTTGTAATTTCATAAAATTAGCTGATAGCACAGAAGGAGCAATAATAAATTTTTTCATATTAATACCTACTTTCTTTTTTCTCTTTCATTTCAACAAATACTTTTACATAATCATTATAAATAAATGTAGGAACTAAGTGTTGTTCAACCGCTTGTTTAACACTACATTTCATTTCATGAGTATGAGTGCAATCTATAAATTTACATTTATTTAAATATGGTCTAAAAGTTTCTCAAGAATATAAAATATGCTCTATATCAATATTATTTAAATCAAATGCTGAAAATCCAGGTGTGTCAGCTATAAAAATATTTTTATCTAAAAAGTATAGTTGGATGTTTGTTGTTGTATGTCTACCACGATTCAAGTTTTTTGAAATTTCATTTGTTTTAATTTGATTTTCAATTGATAGAAAGTTGTTTAAAGTTGTAGATTTTCCAGCTCCAGTTTGTCCTGTAAACACGCTTATTTTGTTTTCTAAAATTATTTTCAATCTATCTAAAACTTTTTTCTTATCATCATCTGAATCTTTATTATTAATTATTAAAACTTCATATCCCATTTTTTGATATCAATTAATTTTATGCATTACTTCGTCATAATATTTTGTTTGTTTTAATAGATCAATTTTGGTAAAAATTAAGATAGGTTTAATCTTTTCTGTTTCTAACATCATAATGTATTTATTTAATAAAAATGATGCAAATAATGGTTCATATAAAGCTGTAACTATTAAAACTTGATCAACATTAGCTATTTTTGGTCTATGCAATTCATTTTTTCTTTCATCAATTTTAACAATATATCCATAACCATCATCTAATATATCAAAATCAACAAAATCACCTATTTTAGGTTTTA
Organism: Mycoplasma sp. HU2014; assembly: GCF_001199495.1. Taxonomy (GTDB): domain Bacteria; phylum Bacillota_I; class Bacilli_A; order Mycoplasmatales; family Mycoplasmataceae; genus Mycoplasma. The sequence goes on from NZ_LFYS01000018.1 coordinate 2,710, forward strand.
GTTCTTTTTTAACATTTCCTTTTGCATGAACCTTATAAGTTTGTTTGTTTTCATTACAAAAAACATAACTTTCAACACTATCTTTTTTAATGATAATCCCTTTCACTAAAACAACTCCATCCTATTAGTTAAATATAATCACTACTATAAATAATATTAACGATACAAAAACAATTAACAAGGTAGGAATAGTAAATCTATAAGGAAATTCTTCAATAAAATTTTTATATCTAATATTATAATTAAGTTTCATGTTTGAAATTTTATCTGCTTCTCAATTCATTTCAGGAAAATCTTTTTTAACATCTAGTTCAAGTTTCACTTTTTGTAGATCGTTTAAAAGTTCATCAAAGTTTTTATATCTGTTTTTTATTTCTTTTGCTAAACAGTGCATAATAATATTTTCAATAGATTGAGGAATATCTGGATTAATATATCTAGGCCTTAAAACTTCTTTAACTAAGTGTTTTTTGAAGTTTTCTTTTTCTTTTTCTTTAACATTTGAACTACCATAATTAGTGTTTAAAAATAATGTTGTTCCTGTTATGAATTCATACATCATAACTCCAACTGAATAAATATCTGATTCATATGAATAAATATTTTTTTTAGATTCAAAATTAATAAATTGTTCAGGAGCTGTATATCTTGGTGTTCCTGGTGAAAAGCTATCTTCATTTGTCTCATTAATAATGCTTTTAATTTTAGAAATGCCAAAATCTGATATTTTAGCTTTTTGATTTTTGGTAATTAAAATATTTGCAGGTTTTACATCTCTATGTATTATGTTACTATCATGAATTTCTTTTAATCCTCTAGCAATTTGTTCAAAATAATAAATAAACTCATTTGTTGAAAGAATATTATTATAAACGGAGAATTTTTTAGATAGATCAATTCCTTCAACTAATTCCATAACAATTACATAATATTTATCTCATTCAAAAACATCTTTCATATTAATAACATTTTTACTAAATGATAGTTTAGCAAATGTATTAACTTCATAATTTAATCGACCATTAATTTCTTTAGTGTTTTTTCTTTTTCCTTTTAACATTATTTTTACAGCAACAAATACATCTTCTTTATTTAAAAAAGATGCATCTAAATCTATTGCTTTAAAAACTGAGGCAAAAGCTCCTGCGTTAATAAATTCTAATATTTTATATCTTTTATTAATTAGTTGATTAATAAGTTCATTATTGTTAATTCCATTATCAATTTTATTATTTTGTTTTATTTGATTTTTGTTCATTCTATTTAACCTCTATGATTATGATAGATAAATTATCAGTTGATAAATTTCCCATTGCAAATTCAACTATATTTTTAGTTTTACTTTTTAAAGAGTTTTTTACTTCTAAAAAATCAACAAAAGTTTGTGAGTCAACATAATCATGAACACCATCAGATGTTAAACAATATACACCTTGAATTTCATCAATAATATAATTATCAGGCTTCATCTTTTTATTTGGACCTAAAGCACTTGTTAAAATCTTTCAATATGTCATTTCATTGAATCTTGAACCATATAGTTTTTGAGCACATTCTTTTATTTTTTCTGGATCATAATTAGAATTCATTAAGTTTTGATCTACTGTTATTTGTTTTAAATGATTATCAGAAAATTTATAAACTCTTGAATCACCTATATTAATTACATAAGATTTATTATTAGTAAATATTATTGCAGATAAAGTAGTCCCCATATCAGATTTTTTAGGACAATTTTGTGCAACTTTTTTCATAGCTTCTATTGAATATGATAAAGCATCATCAAATCATTGATTAATTTCTTGTTCAGATTTATTATTAAATGTTTCTTTTTCAAAACGCTCAACAAAAGTCTCAACAGCTGTTTTTGAAGCAATTTCACCTTTGGCATGACCCCCCATACCATCACATAAAATCGCTAAAAAAGAACCGTCAATGCTTTTAGAATATCCTAAATAGTCTTGATTATTTTTCCTATAATTACCTTTATGAGTTAGACTACTAATTTTTATTTTCATAGCGTACCTTGTTTTCTAATATATCATTATTATTTTATCATCTCATTTTATTTGACTTGGTTTTATAGAATGTTTAAATACAAAATATGTTAAATTATTTGTTATTGTATTTATGTTTTTTATTCCAGAATTTGTTATTGTATTTATGTTTTTTATTGTTTATGTGGTATAAATTAATTAAGAATATACCATTTTTTTAGTATGCACTTGAGAATAAAAAAAGATAATAAGTTTATACAAATAATTAATTTTATTCTGATAGTTATTAAGATGAAAGGAAGAATCGAAAATGAGTAAAAGTCACAGATTAGAAGACGTTAACTTAACACACGAATTAGAAAAAATAAAAGATTTTGATGATAATGGTGATGAGATTAATATTAGTATTGATGAAAAAGAATTTAAACCTTATGTTTTCAAACAAAAAGAAATAAAAAGAAAATATCAACAAACTAATATTCCAACTAAAGTTTTTGCATTAGGTGGATTAGAAGAGGTTGGAAAAAATACTTATTGTATTGAATATGATAATGAATTAATTATGATTGATGCAGGAGTTAAATTCCCTGATTCTTACATGTTAGGAGTTAATGTAGTTATTCCTGATTATTCATATTTAGTAGAAAATGAAAAGAAAATAAAAGCATTGTTTATAACTCATGGTCATGAAGATCATATTGGTGGAATTCATTATTTAGTTCAACAAGTAAAAATACCAGTTATTTATGCTCCAAAATTGGCTGCTATGTTAATTAGAGATAGATTAAAAGAATATAAACTACAAGATAAAACAGTTGTTAAAGAATATGAAGCTGATGATGTATGAGCAACAAAAAATATTAAAGTTAGTTTCGCTGCTTTAAACCACTCTATACCTGATGCATTTGGTATTTTAGTTCAAACTCCAAATGGAAATATTTTTTCAACTGGAGATTATAAATTTGACTGATCACCACTAGGACATTTTGCTGAATTAAATAAATTAGCTGAAATGGGAGAACAAGGAATAGAGTTATTGATGGCTGATTCAACTAATGCTGAAGTTGAAGGATATACTCAAGGTGAAAGAGATATCATAAAAAATATCGATAAATTATTTTTACAGGCTAAGGGAAGAATTTTTTTAACAACATTCGCATCAAACGTTCACAGAATTCAACACATAATTGAAACAGCACATAAGTATGGTAGAAAAATTGTTATTCTTGGTAGATCAATTGAAAGAATTATTAAAATGATCAGACAACTAGGTCACTTAAAAATTAGTGAAAAAGAATTTATTAAGTCAACCGATATAGATAAATATAAACCAAATCAAATTATGATTCTAACAACAGGTAGTCAAGGTGAACCGATGGCTGCTCTATCAAGAATTGCGAATGGAAAACATTTATCAATTAATATTATTCCCGGTGATACAATTATTTTCTCATCATCGCCAATTCCTGGAAATAGAGCTGATGTTGAAAAACTTGTAAATAAACTAACAAGAATTGGTGCTATTGTAATTGAAAATAATCCAAGTTTAAAAATACATACTTCAGGACACGCTAGTCAAGAAGAACAAAAACTATTATTCAGTTTAATAAGACCTCATTACTTTATGCCAATGCACGGTGAATTTAGAATGCTTAAAAAACACGTCGAAACAGGTGAGAGTGTTAACTTAGAAAAGGGTAACGGATTTGTAATGGCTAATGGAGATGTATTAGAACTATTACAAGGAAAAGCTCAAATTGGAAAACGTGTAGAAGCTGATGCTGTTTATGTTGATGGAAAAGATATGACAGGACAAGCAAGTAATGTTATTAGAGAAAGAGATATTTTATCTAAAGATGGATTAATCGCTGTTGTTGTTTCAATCGATTCTCAAACAAACACTTTAATTGCTCAACCAAGAATTATTTCTAGAGGTAGTTTTTATGTAAAAGATTCTGGAGCAATTATTGGTGAATCAATTGCAATAGTAACAAATGCAGTTAACGAAGTTTTATCTAGTCCAAAACCAACATTTGGAGCTATTAAAAAAGCTATAAAATCTTCATTAAGTCCTTATATTTTTAAAGAAAAGAGAAGAAATCCATTAATAATTCCAGTTATTTTAAATAAAAAATCTTAATTTTGAAATCTAAATTATGTATTAGTTGAAAAACGGTTTTTGCTATTTTTTTATTTAAGGTAAGAATATTTAATAAAATCTAAAGATACAAACGTATTATTCATTGAACTATTTACTATTCTTTTGTTGTAGTTTTTAATGTAATATAAATTATGTATATAAATATATAATAAGGAGAAATTTTTATGAACAACTACGATATCAAATCCAGGTATCAAACACCAGAACAAAGTTCAATGAATTTTGCAATATCAATGTCAAAAACTTGAATTATATTCCTACAAATAGTCGGTTCAGTATTAGCTGTTATTGGATTGGTATCTGGAATGGTTTTCTTTAATTCATTAGATTACAATACAATAAATCCTAAATACAAATTAGGAGTTCCAGTATTATTTAGCATACTATCTTATTCTTTATGAAGAACTATATCTACAGCTTTTGTAATTGTTAGATTTTTGAAACAAGCAACTAATGAACAAATTGTATCAAATAGATATATTCTTGCTTCTTTAAGTTTAAATTTAGGTGGTTTTTTTACTCCTTGATTATTAACAAGTTTACCTAATATAGAAACAAATTCTACAATAAAACCAAAATGATTTTTATCTAGAGTGTTTTCGGTTATAACATTAGTGGGTTTTGCTATATTATTGGTAGCTTTGTTATTACAGTTAAATAAAGTAACTGGTGGAAATATTTCAAGTGCTTTTAATAAGACTAATCCATATTACAGTATAACAATAGTTTTAATTTTTATTTCAGTATTATTTATATTAGTAGGGGTTCCTTCAATAGCTCTTTACTACAACAAAAATTCAGAAGAACAATTTGAAGACGATACATCAACCAGTACCACTATGAGAATCTTTGCTTACTTTTATTTAGTAGTAACTACAATAGAGCTATTTATAGTTATGTGACTATGTTTACTAAGATTAGTAGGCGGTTTTTCAAGATTAATAAATGCTTTTGATAATGATGGTGGTATTAATCCATTTGCAGTATTATTTGCATTAATTTACATCATTTTCCAAATAACCTATGTTTTATTTTTATGAAGAATGATAGTAGAAGTAATTAAAGGTATCTGAAAAAGAGATGGAATAATTAAACTTTCAATTTATGATAAATTGAAAGCAAGAGAAAAGATGTTAAGAGCTAAATAATAAAAATGAGTCATTAGACTCATTTTTATATGTATATAAATTCTAAGGATAGGTAATAATTAATATCTTTACCATAATCATACAATGGTTTACCTATAATAAATTTCTGATCATAAGACTTTAATCTATAGTAGAATTTCTCAGAAATATCATTTACATTCTTGTTTAATATAAAATTATAACAAAACGTTTTATTTAAACTCATATCAGAAATAATAATTGATGAGTTATCGAATTTGCAAACTTGAATTCTTTTTTCAGATGAATATATTTTTTCTATTTTTCCTACGTTTCCCACTTAGTTACAAAAACAGCACGTTTTTAGTAGCTATATTTTTTATAAAAAAATATAAATATCTATACTTTTATGCTTAAATATGATATAATAGAAATATGAAAAAGTCAAGAAAAGATACAAAAAGACAATGAAGAACATCAATAGCAAGAGTTAAGAAGGGTGAATATTTATCAATTGGGGTGCCGAGAAGAGATAACAAGGGGTTTGAATTCAGATTCGGTTATGGTTATTTACATGAATTGAAAGAATATGACGATGATCCGCTAACTGTGATTAAATCAATTATTGCAAACTTCCCACTATCTTGAATAAAAGAACAAGCTAAAACAAAATTAGATGAAATTTTCAAAGAGAAAAAATCATTGAAAAAAGAGGTTATAGAAAGGTATAAAGGTTACGAGATTATTGAAAAATTCTTTGATTATTTCGATATTTTTGATAATTGTTCTACTACAAGATCAACAACACTAAAAGATGTTATTATGCAATTAATTTATCAAAGAATTAAAAATCCGATTAGCGTATTTAACACTTACAAAACAATAAAAAAAGAAAGAATAGATACTCATTCAAAAAATTCATTTTACAGATCATTAGATTATATTGCAAAAAATAAAGACGAGATTCTGAAAAACTTAAACAAGAAAATTTGTGATAACACAAATAGAAAAATTGATGTTTTGTGATTTGATGCAACAACCGCATATTTTGAAACATTTTCAAGAGAAGGGTTTAAAAAGCCTGGTTATTCAAAGGATGGAAAATTCAAAGAAGATCAAATTGTAATAGGAATGGTAACCGATGAAAACGGAATTCCATTACATTACAAAGTTTTTCCTGGAAATAGTGCTGATTCAAATACATTTATTCCTTTCATGCTTGAAATTGCAGACCTTTATGAAATAAACACAGTAACTATTATTGCTGATAAAGGTATGAGTGTTAATAGAAATATTAGATTCTTAGA
>NZ_LFYS01000019.1 GCF_001199495.1 Mycoplasma sp. HU2014
TCAAGTTTTTTAGAGAAAATAGGTAAGTCTAGTTCAAAAATGGAAGAGTTTATGAACAAGAGACTAGAATATTTTTCTGATCACACAATAATTGTTGATGGAATGCTAAAAAACAACACATCACAAACAAACACTTTTTCTGAGATATCTAGAAAATCAAGAACAAAGGGTTCTCAAAACTTAAACCTAATTTATGCTTACGATATCAATGTTCAAGAACCTGTTGCCAGTTCAGTTTACCCAGGAAATATGCTAGATTACACTGCATTTAGAAACTTTTTAAGAACATATGACATAAAAAATGGATTTTTAATACTCGATAAAGGCTTCAACGATAAAGAATGCAAGATTTTGATGCAACAAAAGAACATCAAGTATCTGATACCTATAAAAATCACAAATAGTATTAAAAGACTAAACCTAAAATCTGGTTTTGATATAACTTTTGCTTATGATGATGACACAATAAGAGCAAAAAAAATCCTTGTAGATGGAAAGTATTATTTTTGTTATAGGTCAACTTTAACAGAATTTACTCAGAAGAAAAATTTTATTAGTCGAACTTATAAAAAAGATGTTTATGATGAAAAAAAACTATTGGAAAAAGAAGATCTTTTTGGACTAATTATTTTTGAATGTAATGGAAATTTAAACATAAAAGATATCTACATCTCATACAAAAAGAGATGAGAAATTGAGTTATTATTTAAGTAATTTAAAAATGTATTAGAACAAAACGAAGGAAATGTTCAGGGAAATTACAGAATAATAGCTACTGAATTTATTAATTTTTTATCATCTATAATGCTTTGCAGAATAAAAAATTACTTACTTGAAAATGGTGTTTTAGAAAATAAAACAATTGGTCAAATTTTTAGATATTTATCAAAAGTAATGAAAAAAAGAAAACCAAGAGTAAGAGAAGAGTGGGATGATGTTGAAACATTAAAATATATTAAAGAACTTATTAAAGTTTTAAAAATATTAAAGAACTTATTAAAGTTTTAAAAATATAGTGTCTGAAATTGGGAATTTTTTAAAGTATCATGATTAATGAGTTATCTTCTAATATGCAAGCTAATAACATGATGGGGAAACTTTTAGGAAATTTATTAGATAAGGGAGATAATGATGTATTTTGAACACTATTCTCTAATGCTCTAGAATTATTTGTAAATTTATCAAGGTTTTTTATTTGATTCTACATCTATAAAAATGCTAATTTTTCAAAAATGTGTGCACATCTATACAGCAAATGTTTTGATTATCAAGAAAAAAAATATAGAAAATTTTTGAAACATAAGACAACACTTATTTTTAGAACAAAATGTTTCTATTTTGAAATATATTTCTGATGAAAATAAAAAAACCTTTGTTAGAAAAATGAATGAAATAAAATTTAAATTTATAAATACTAAAGAAAAAGGAATAGTTAGTTTTATTGAAAAAAATGAACTTTATTTAATAAATCTTTCAAACGCAAAACGAGTTTATGAAACCTTACATAGTGTAAGGGTGGAATATGAAAATATCTTGAGCCTAATTTTAAAATCTAAAAAGATGAAAAAAACAAAAGAATTTATAATCTAGAATGATAGTTTTGTTAAAGAATACATAACATATATGATGTTTAAAAACAAAAAATCAACTTATGAAGATGAATCAGAAGTATTGGTGAGTATAATAAATTCAAAAATAAATGAAAATGTAAAATTATTGTATATTTCAAACACCAACGCAATCATAAGAGAATTACCAACAATCGAAAACATCAAAGGTAATAAAAATGTTTTAGATCGTTTATTTATAGAAGATAGAATAGAATTTAACCAACAAAATATACAAACTTATTTAGAACTTGTAAACACTAAAGATATTACATGAGGTTTTGTAGATTTTTTAAACAGAAATGTTAATAATAAAAACTTTATAAATATTTTTTCTAATATAAATTCTAATCTAATAATTAATCTTATAAAAGATATTGATTTATCAAAAGAAGTAAAAGAAATATTACAAGAAATACAATAAATACAAAAATCTATCTTTTATGGTACTAACTTAAAATGAATGAAATTTACAAAAAAGCTAAAACACAAATAAGTAATTTAGCTATAGTTTTATAGTATTTAATCTATTATATTATCATTTAATAAATTTTTTCTAATACCTGTAATTATTTTTACACGACCATTTAACATTTTATATATAATTCGTTTCAGATAACAATCTCGTTTATTTTTATAACTACCTCGAAAAATTTAGGGTAATTTTACCCTTTTTTCTTCGAGTTATCTAATTAAACAATTCTGATTGATACACAGTTAAATGTAAGATATTTATCTTAAGTTAAGCAGGTTACTAGATAATTTTAATAAAGCAGTTCAAATGTTAAAGATAATAAATACCTTATTTTAAGTTGCGTAATGCTTATAACAACGAATCTTATTTATAAAACAATATCTAGTTGCAATAATCAAAACAAACAGGCTAAAGAATGATCTAAACACAATTACACGAACAAAAAACATGGGGAATTCCATACTTTTTGTTCCTGTTTGTGCAATTTTTTACTAAAACTCGAAAAATTTAGGGTAATTTTACCCTTTTTTCTTCGAGTTATCTAATTTCTGTAATTATATGATATATTAATAATGTAAATATATTATTTACTAGATTGGCAGTGTGGTTCTTGCTGACCCTGGGTGACGTTTGAGATCCCGAAATCCCGAGATTGAACCTTAACGACCTCTTTATGAGGTTGTTTTTTTATATAATTTAATTATCTAATAAAACTGTTTAGTTTATAATTTAATTGTTATATATTAAAGGAGCGTTATATGATTCAAAAACCAAGAGGAACTCAAGATATATTTTTAAAAGAAGCTAAAAAATGAAGAGTTTTAGAAAATAAATTAAGAGAAATATTAAGTTGTTATAATTACTCAGAAATAAGAACTCCAATTTTTGAATCAAAAGAATTATTTGTAAGAAGTGTTGGAGAAACTAGTGATATTGTTTCTAAAGAAATGTATGAATTTACTGATAAAAAACAAAGAGAATTTGTATTAAAACCTGAAGGAACAGCACCAACTGTAAGAGCGTTAATTGAAAATAAATTATACAATCAAGAAAACTTACCATTTAAAACTTATTATATATCACCAATGTTTAGATATGAAAGACCTCAAACAGGAAGAAATAGACAATTCCACCAATTAGGAATTGAAAGTTTTGGAAGTGATGATATTCAACAAGATGTTGAAGTTTTATCAATTGCTTATGATATTATCTTGAAATTACAATTAGCTGATAAAGTTGAAATAGTAGTTAATTATTTATTAACAGGAAAAGAAAGACAAACTTATATTTTTGAATTAAAAAAATATTTACAACAATTTGATTTATGTAATGATTGTCAAACAAGAATTAATAAAAATACTTTAAGAGTTTTAGATTGTAAGATTGATAGTGATAAATTTGATAATGTAGTTAAAATGAAAGACTTTTTAAGTGATGATCAAAAACAAAGATTTGATCTAACAATTAAAACTTTAGAACAATTAAACATTAAAACAGTAATTGGTGATAAATTAGTTAGAGGTTTAGATTATTACACTGGATTTATTTTTGAAATTAAATATGTAAATAAAGGTTTAGGTAGTCAACAAACTTTAATTGCTGGTGGAAGATATAATAATTTAGTTTTAGAAATAGGAAATATAGATATACCTGCTTGTGGTTTTGGAATGGGATTAGAAAGAATTCTAATTACTTTAGATGAAAATAATATAGATATTGATAATATTGATGATAGTTTAGATTTATACACTATTTGTTTAAATGATGATGCTATTTTATTAAATCAACAAATCTTAAAATCAGCTAGATCAAATAACTTAAAGTGTGACACAAACAATATCCATAAATCTTTAAAATCAGCATTTAAACAAGCTGACAAATTTAATTCTAAAAATGTAATTGTTTTAGGAAGTAAAGAAGCAGAAACTAATAGTTTTGTAGTTAAAAATAAACAAACTAATGATCAAGTTACTTATACTTTAGAAAAATGAATTAATGAAATGAAAAAATAGGTGAAAATTATGAAAAGAACTCATACGTGCGGTCAATTAAATATTTCTAATGTTAATCAAAAAGTATTATTACAAGGTTGAATTAGAAAAATTAGAAAAATGGGAGGTAAGACTTTTATCGATCTAAGAGATAGATATGGTATAACTCAATTAGTTTTAGATGATTTTTTTAAAGAACAATTAGTTAATCTTAAAACTGAATATGTAATCGAAATAACTGGACTTGTAGTTGAAAGACAATCAAAAAATCTGGAACTTCAAACTGGAGAAATTGAAATTAAAGTTGAAAATATTTCAGTTATTAATAAATCAGAATTAACTCCTTTTATGATTGAAGATAATATTACAAGTAGTGAAGACACTAGAATGACTTATCGTTATTTAGATTTAAGAAGACCTGAAATGCAACAAAATTTAATTACAAGAGCTAAATTAAATCATGTGATTAGAAACTTTTTAAATAGTAATGATTTTTTAGAAGTTGAAACTCCTTATTTTGCAAAATCAACTCCAGAAGGAGCAAGAGACTTTTTAGTACCATCAAGATTAAATAAAAATAAATTTTATGCTCTACCTCAATCACCACAACTATTTAAACAATTATTAATGATATCTGGAATTGATCGATACTATCAAATAGTTAGATGTTTTAGAGATGAAGATTTAAGAATTGATCGTCAACCGGAATTTACTCAATTAGATTTAGAAATGAGTTTTGCAACTGGTGATGATGTTATGAATCTAGCTGAAAAACTAATTAAAAAAGTTTTACTAGATATTAAAGGTTATGAAATAAAAGATGATCCTTTAAGATTAAGCTATAAAGATGCAATTGATTTATATGGTATTGATAAACCTGATTTAAGATATGATTTAAAAATTCATACATTAAATGATATTTTTAAAAATACTAATGTAAAAATGTTTGCAAATATAGATGATCAAATAATAAGAGCAGTTTGTATAGATAAATTATTAACTAAAAAACAAATCGAACAAGCAGTGGAACAAGTAAGACAATTTGGATTTAGTTCTTTAGGATTTGTAAAAATTGAAAACAACTCTTGATCTGGAAGTTTAGCAAGTCAACTATCTGATCAAGAAAAACAAGATCTAATTAAAGAATTTAATATTCAAACTGATGCAACTATTTTAATGAATTTTGGAAAATACGATAAAATTTCTCAAGCTATGGGAGCTGTTAGAATTTGTTTAGCTAAAATGTTTGATTTAGCTAGTGCTGATGAATTTAAATTATTATGAGTTGTTGATTTTCCTTTATTTGAATACAGTGAAGAAGAACAACGTTATCTTGCAGCACACCATCCATTTACAATGCCAAAAAATGAATCTTTAAATGATTTTGATACTAATAAAAAAGATGCTTTAGCTTATGCATATGATTTAGTTATGAATGGATTTGAAATTGGCGGAGGAAGCCAACGTATTACAAATCCAGATATTCAAAAAAGAATGTTTGATGCAATTGAATTAACTCCTGATAAAGTAGAAATGAACTTTGGATGATTTATGAATGCTTATAAATATGGCGCTCCTTATCATGCTGGTATTGCTTGAGGCTTAGATAGAATTGCAATGATTTTATCAAATACTAATTCTATTAGAGATGTTATTGCGTTTCCTAAAAATGCATCTGGAGTTGATCCTATGAGTAATGCTCCTGATTATGTAAGTGATGCTCAATTAGATGAATTAAATATTAAACTTAAATAATCATAAAAGTTATAACCATTAGAAGTTATAACTTTTTATTTTGTCATTTTGAATTTCTTGTAATTTACTTGAATTAAAAAATATTTTTAAAATTGGATAATATTTTTGTCAATTGTAGTTATTGATAAAAAAATAATTTAAAACAAAATTTTATTTAAACTGTCTAAATACACAACAGAAGGTATATAAAAAAACAAATACCAGAAAAACTGGTATTTGGAATTAAATTAAATATTAATCTCAATTCATTTTTATAAGTTGATAAAAATTATCATCATTAAAACACTCTTTTATTAATACTAAAAAATTCCCAATTTCAGACACTATATTTTTAAAACTTTAATAAGTTCTTTAATATATTTTAATGTTTCAACATCATCCCACTCTTCTCTTACTCTTGGTTTTCTTTTTTTCATTACTTTTGATAAATATCTAAAAATTTGACCAATTGTTTTATTTTCTAAAACACCATTTTCAAGTAAGTAATTTTTTATTCTGCAAAGCATTATAGATGATAAAAAATTAATAAATTCAGTAGCTATTATTCTGTAATTTCCCTGAACATTTCCTTCGTTTTGTTCTAGTACATTTTTAAATTGCTTAAATAATAACTCAATTTCTCATCTCCCGAGTTTTACACTTGTTATACCAACAAATAAATAAAAAAGATGAAAAGTTCAGATTTTAAGGGGTTTTTCATCTTTATCTTACTTCTATTTACTTTTTCCGATGTTATTCTAAAATATTTATAGAATACATTATGATAAAGGAGATAAGATAAATTTTAAAGATTTAACTGTTAAGACATTTTTAGAGTCGTTAGAGGGTATTAAGACAAGAATTGACAAGTTAAACAGGAAATTGTTAAAAGTTTTAGCTATCTAGAAGACTAATGAGATCAAAATGAAAGAACAAACACAATAAAATCACTAATGATAGATGTTGAATTTGATAAAATTTTGAACTCTATAAGATTTAAATAACAATTAAAAAGTTGTTGCACTTTTTAATTTAGCACAACAACTGTAAAACTCGGGTTATAGATTAAAAAAGTTTTAGTCTAATACTATATATTTAATAAATCAGCAAGGTTTTGAACGTATTTCAACATCTTGCTTTTCTTTCATTCTTTACCACTTATCTGTTCCATTTTATAACTTCTTAAATATTCTATTATTTGTTTGAAAGAATAATTTTTGTGCAAGTCCAATTTAATAAATTGGTTCTTAACACGTGTTCCAATTATTAATGATAAGTAGTTTATAAATTCAGTTGTATAAACTTTCATTTCAGAATGAACTCTGGTTTTTGATAATTCTAAAATGTTTTTGTAAAAATTGAACATTTCTTCAATCTCTCATCTTTGATCATAAAGTGTGTATACATCTTCTAAACTCAAATCTACATTTGATTCAAAAGCAATTGTTCCAAAATATTCTTCTTCTTTTTTGAATTCAGAAATATCAAAATTATCTTTTCTCAAATGTCTTTGATACCTACCAATACTTTCTTTTCCAGCAATTTCTAAGTCTTTAAATAAATAATAAAATTTGTTGTTTATTTGTTCTTTAGAACCTAAA
>NZ_LFYS01000020.1 GCF_001199495.1 Mycoplasma sp. HU2014
ATAATTTTTCTAAAATATCTTCACTGTTTTTTGTAAATATTGCAACGTTTCCATACTCTTTAACATCAGTACCTGTTTCGATTAATTCTTTTTTCTTTTTTGATCTTTGACCAACTGGAATTGGTGTTTCAAAAGGTACAAATTGAAAATCTATTATTTCACCAACTATTTCCAGATCAACTGGTATAGCTTTTCCGTTAACGTATTTACTAGTTCTTTTTACAACTTTATATTTTCCAAAATAATCTTTTACAACTGTGTTTTTAGGTCTTGCAACCTGTCTTATTTCTAAAGGTATCGCCATTTTATCTCTCTTTTCCTTTTATATAGCATTATATCTATATTATAACATAAAAAAAGACATAAAATAATAGTTTTTTTAACTTATTCTATGTCTGTTTAAATTAATTTTAAGTAATTATTCATGCTTGATCTTATACATTTTAAGGTTATTTATAAAAAACTGCTTAATTTTCAAGTTTTTCTATAGTCATATTAGGTAGAACTTTTATAGTTAAAAGATAGAAAAAATCTTAGTTCAGAAAACGGTAGCCAAGAAATTAAAATTACTGATGAGGGAATCGTTTTCAACAATGACCAAAACATTAATTCAGTAAATTCAAATATTAAAAAAATTGTTGTAGCTTGTGAAGCTGGAATGGGATCTAGTGCAATGGCAGCAGGTCTTATTAGAAAATGAATAAACAGTAATGACTTCAAGATTGAGGTTACAAATATAGCTGTAAAAGATTTAAAAGATGATTACGATATAGTGATTACAATGCAAAATTTCCAAGACTTTGCAAAGCAAAAAGCACCCAGTGCACACATTTATCCAGTACAACAATTCATTGGTAAAAATATTTACGATGATTTATTTAAACTAATTAAGCAAAAAGGAGAAAAATAATGGAAAAAGTAGCAATTGTAGCAGGTGGTGCTAAAAGTTTAGGTAAATATCTAGCAATGGGTCTTTATAATAACGGATACAAAGTGGTTGTTTTAGATATTGATAGCACTGATTTAGACAAATTAAAAACTGAAAATCCTTCAATTGATACATATTTATGTGATTTAACAAATGAACAAGATGTTGTAAAGGTTTTTAACGAAATTGAAAATAAATATACAACTATCGACACACTAATTTATAATGCAGGATGAGCAAAATCTTCTAAAATAACAGATTTTGAATATGTCGATTTTATTAAAAGTGTAAAAATAAATTTAGATGGATACTTTTTAACAGCTAAAGAAACTTCTAAAATAATGATTAAAAATAATTCTAATGGAAAAATCATTCAAATAAATTCAAAATCAGGTAGAGTAGGATCAAAACATAATTCAGGATGTTCAGCTGCAAAATTTGGTGGAGTTGGATTAACTCAAAGTCTTGCTTTAGACTTAGCAGAACACAACATTAGAGTAAATTCTTTAATGTTAGGAAATTTATTAGATTCTGAAATGTTTGAAAGTTTAATTCCACAATATGCTAAAAAATTAAACATTAAAGAATCTGAAGTTAAGCAGTTATACATTGATAAAGTTCCACTAAAACGTGGTTGCTCATTTGAAGATGTATTAAATGTTTTATTATTCTATATTTCTGATAAAGCAAGTTATTGCACAGGTCAATCAATAAATATCACAGGAGGACAAGTGATGTAATGATATCAAAAAATAATATTCACTTAAACCAAGAACTAAGTTCTAAAAAAGAATGTTTAGATAAAATAAAAAAAACTACTACAAGAACAAAAAGTTGCTAAAGAATATATTGACTCTATTGATAAAAGAGAAAAATCTTCTTCTTTTAATATAGGCTCAAAAATAGCTATACCTCATGGAACATATGAAGGTATGAAATATATTAATGAATCTAAAATAGTGGCAATTCATTTGAAAAAACCGATAATATGAGATGATTCTGAAGTACAATTAATTATAGGTTTAGCATTAAAAGAACAAGATCAAATTGATATTTTACAAAAGATCGCGATTAATGCTATGAATGACGAATTATTTAATGATTTATTAAAAAATCCAACTATAGAAAAGTTTATTGATTTTAGTACTAGAGAATAATTTTTAAAAGCATCATTTTTAATAGTCATTTCAAAAAAGGTGAAATTATGTCGACAAATTTATTAAAAAATTATCAAGATATTAGAAATTTAACAATAACAAAAATCTCACAAGAATGTAATACAAGTCCTACTAAAATTACAAGATTTGCAGAAAAATTAAATTTAAAAGGTTTTAGTGAATTGAAGTATAGATTAGATGATATTTCAAAGTCTATTATAATAGATAATAAGTTTGTTCCTATAAGTTCAAGAATAGATAATAAACCTCAATTTTTCAATGATTATTTTGAGATATTATTTGAATCACTAAAAAAACAAGAACAAAACTTAACTAACCAGCCACTAAGTGAAGTAAATAAACTTATTTCTAAATCTAATAAAATTTATTTATTTGCATTCAACCTTTCTTATAATGTATCTAAAAATTTTATCCAGCGTTTAAGATGATATGGTAAAGATGTTATTTCTGAATCTGATTATATTTCTATTAAAACTTATTTAAATAGAATAAGGTCTAATGATCTAGTTATTTTAATTTCTATTTCAGGAGAAAATGAATACATAAGAGAAATTGCAGAATCTCTTAATAAAAAAGTAAAAATTGTTGGACTAGGACCAAAAGAAAGTTCTTTAATTGAGTTGTTTGATGAATATTTATATTTTGAAAGTAATGAATCAGAATTGTGAAGTATTAATTCAATAAAAGCTCAACTTACAATTCAATTATTAGATTTTGTTTATGTTAATTGATTAAAAAGTACTAAATAAAGTAAAAAAATGAAACTAATACACTTTGGTGCAGGAAACATTGGTAAAGGATTAATTGGTTGTGTTTTATCTCAACAAGTAGATTTAATATATTTTGTAGATAATAACAAAAAAGTAGTAGACCAATTAAATAAGCAAAAAGTCATTAAAATAAAAACTTCAGAACAAAAACAATACATAATAAATAATTTCAAAAGCTATTTATTATCTGATTTTTTAAAGTATAAAAACACTTGAGATGAAATAAATTTGATCACAATTTCTATAGGTGTAAATAATTTAGATCATATAAAACAATACATACAAAAAATTATAGATTATAAATCAGCTAAGCAACAAGAACTTATTGTTATGTGTTGTGAAAATAAAATTAGAGTTAGTTCTTGATTTAAAACTAAGTTTAATAATTTAACTTCATATATTCATTTTGTTGATGTACTAGTAGATAGAATTATTCCTATTCAAAATAATATGAGTGATTTTTTAGAATGTGAAGATTACTATTTATGAGCAGTTGATAATAAACAATGACCTAAAGACGTTGATAAGCTAAAACACTTAAAATATGTTGATGACTTTGACAATCAAATAGATAAAAAAATATATATGTTAAATGCAATTCACTGTTCAATTAGTTGATATGTATTTAAAAATATAGGTTATCAAAAATGTAAAACAATTTATCAAGCTATGCAAATAAAAGAAGTTGATGATTTTGTAAATGATTATTTAGATGAAGTGATTATGGTTTTAAATCATAAACTTAACATAGAAATTAAAAACTTAATTGATTATAAAAAAGAAATTATCAATAGATTAAATAATAAATTTATTGATGATGATTTAAAAAGATTAGCTAGAAATTCACAACTCAAATTATCAGAAAATGAAAGAATATTATTTTCTTTAAATTATGCAAAAACAAATAATTTAAAACACAAAGTCATCCAGTTAAGTTATGAAAATGGATTAGTTTATCTAAAAGAAAACGAGAATTAAATATAATACAAAATAAGAACAAAAACACTTTATTATTAAGTGTAAAATTGTTTTTATTTTTATTAATAAAGCAACTAGTTTAAATAACTTGGATTAACGATTAAAAAAGATATCTTTTTTATGTAGAATTAAAGATAGGATTTTTTATATAATTAGAATAAGAATGATTTTTAATTATTTTGAGGTGAAAAATGAAATATAAATATGAAACTGTCCTTTTAAAACTAAGTGGTGAGGCTTTAAAAGGTGACAGTGAAGTTTATGATAAAAAATGCTTAGAAAATATTTGTAGTCAAATAGTTGAACTAGCAAAAAATGGTTTAAAACTAGCTATTGCTGTTGGTGGTGGAAATATCTGAAGAGGAAAACTTGGTCAAGATATTGGTATGCCACAAATTAATGCAGATTATATGGGAATGATGGCTACTGTGATGAACGGAATTGCTTTAGAAAGTACTATTAGATCATTAGGATATGATAAAGTAAATATTTATTCATCATTACCTATAAAAACAGTAACTGATGATTACAACTTTAAAAAAGCAAGAATAAAAATGAGTGAGGGTTACATTGCTATTTTTGTAGGTGGAACAGGATATGCTCACTTTACAACTGATACTAATGCAACAATTAGAGCATATGAAATTGGAGCAGATGTTATTTTAATGGCCAAAAATGGTGTTAAAGGTCTTTTTGATAAAGATCCTAAAACAAATAAAGATGCTAAATTCATAGATAAAATAACACATGAAGAACTTGTAGTTAAACAATTAAGGGTAATGGATTTAACTGCAGCAACTTTAGCAAAAGATGCTAAATTAAAAATAGAAATATTTGACATGTCAGGAGAAAATAACATTGTCAAAGTATTACAAAACAAACTAGAATCAACAATTATAGAATAGGAAACAATAATATGATAGAACTAATTTTAGAAAGTGCACAAGAAGAAATGAAAAGTACAATTGAAGCGTACAAACAACATTTAAAACAAATCAGAACTGGTAAAGCTAGTGGAGTTATTTTAGATAAAGTTATGATTAATTATTATGGATCATTAATGCCATTAAACCAAATTTCACAAATTACAACTCCAGAAGCAAATTTAATAGTAGTAAAACCATATGATAGAAATATTATCCAAGAAGCTGTTGGAGCAATTCATAAAGCTGATTTAGGACTAAATCCAATTAGCGATGCTGAATTAATTAGAATTCCAATCGCACCATTAACTGAAGATGTTCGTAAAGATCTAGTTAAAAAAGTTCAAAAAGAATTAGAAGGATACAAAGTTAGAATCAGAAATATTAGACGTGATGCAATTTCTGAAACTAACAAAACTGAAGGATTATCAAAAGATATGATTTCAGATGTAGAAAAACAAATTCAAAACTTAACTGATAAATCAGTAAAAGAACTAGATGAATTAACAAAAGTAAAAGAAAAAGAATTAATGACAATGTAATTAAAAAGGGGAAAACCTATGGCAACAATTATTGAAATATTCAAACAAGATTTAAAAAATATTTGTGATGAACTAAAAATAGATAAAGAGCCAATTGTTGAAATCAATAAAAATGGAGTAGCAGGATTATTAGCAACTACTATTGCATTAGCTGGATCAAAACAAGTTGGTAAAAAACCTGTAGAACTAGCAAATATATTTAAACAAGAATTAGAAAAAACTAATAAATATAAAAGTATTGAGATTGCTGGTCCTGGATTTATAAATGTTTTAATTAAACCTGAATTACTTTCAACAGTTATTAATAACGTTTTAACAGCAAAAAAAGACTATGGTCAACTAGAAAAGCAAGACTATATTTTTAACATTGAATATGTTTCAGCTAACCCAACCGGATTTTTACATATTGGTCATGCTAGAAACGCAGTTATTGGTTCAGTGCTAGTAAATATTTGAAAAAAAGCAGGTAATACAGTTCAAACAGAATACTATATTAACGATGCTGGAAATCAAATCAATATTTTAGCTGTAACTGTTTTTGTTCATTATTTATGAGCTTTAGGAATTGAAGCTAAAAAACCTGAAAGTTCATATGCTGGAGATATGTATGATGATCTAGCATATGAATTAATCAAAGAATACGGTGACAAATTCAAAGATCTTAAATTCTCAGATACTTACATTTTAGATGAAGAAGTTCATGAATTATTTAGAAAAAAATCTGTTGCTTATTTTATGGATGTAATTAAACAACAGTTAAAAGATTTTGGAGTAGTTATTGAACATTATTCAAGTGAACAAGAAGTTTATGATACTCATCAAATTGAAAAAGTTTTAGAATTATACGAACAAAAAAATGCTAGTTATAAAAAAGATGGAGCTATTTGATTAAAAACTACTGATTTTGGTGATGATAAAGATCGTCCGATTGTTAAATCAGATGGAACTTATACTTACATCACTCCAGATCTAACAACTCATAATTTAAGAATTCAAAGAACAAATGCTAATAAATTAGTTAACGTTTGAGGTGGAGATCACCACGGTTATATTCCACGTATGCGTGCTGGATTAGCTTTATTAGGATATGATCCAAATATTTTAGATATTGAAATGGTTCAAATGGTTCGTTTAATTAAAGATGGTCAAGAATACAAAATGAGTAAAAGAAAAGGTACCGCTGTTTGATTAGCAGATCTTCAAGAAATGGTTGGAAAAGATGCATTAAGATATATGTTAGCTTCTAAATCATCAAGTTCTCATATGGATTTAGATCTAGACTTAATTCAACAAAAAAATGCATCAAACCCTGTTTATTATGCTAAATATGCAACTGCAAGATGTAATTCAGTTTTAAACCAAGCTAAAGAAAAAAACATTGATATGAAATTTGAATCAACAAACTTATTAACTAATGATAAAGAAATAGAATTATTATTAACTTTAGATAATTTTAAAGAAGTTATTAAAATGGCATGTAAAAATACTGCACCTCACCAAATTTGTGATTATATTCAATCAATTGCTAAGCAATTCCACTCATATTATTCAGATTTAAAAATAATTGATGAATCAAATCTTGAATTAACAAAAGCAAGATTAAATTTAGTAAAAACTACATTACAAGTTTTAGAAAATTTATTTGACATTATTGGAATTGAAGCTCCTAAAAAAATGTAACAATTAAACTTATAAAAAAATCTTTTAAACTCTTTATTTTTATTACAAAATATTATACAATAGAAATTGTATTGAATTGGAGTTGAAAAGTTAATGGCAAGTGTTATCGTGCACGATGGAGAAACAATTGAAAAAGCTTTAAAACGCTTCCAAAAAGTTGCTTCTTCTAACAAAGCAGAAGCTAGAAAACGTGAATATCACTTAAGTAAAAAAGAAAAAAGAATTTACAAACAAAAACAAAACCGTAAATTCAAATAGTGATAGATTAATTTGAGCCTAAAAGGGCTCTTTTTTTATTTTTTTGCTAATACATTAATAGGTGATAATATGAAAGAATACATAATAGCAAAATTAATTAAAATAGATCAAGATTACATATATTTATTGTTAAACAATATTTGTTATAAATTCTTTTATTCTAAAAATGATATGAAAGATATAAAAGAAAATACAGAAATAAAACTTTATATATCAAATGTTTGAATTGAAAATGAATTAAAATCTTTTGGATTTTTAAATGTAGAAAATAGAAACCTTTTTGAGATATTAATAAACATAAATACCATAGGTCAAAAAACCGTTTTAAAGATCTTAGATTCATATAATTATGAAGAATTAATTGATATTTTTAAAAGTGGTAATACAGATAAAATTTTAAAAATTAAAGGTATAGGAAATTACACTGCAAAATTAATTATTAATGGTATGCAAAAATCATTATTTAATAATCAATTAAGTGATAAAAAACAACAAGTTCTAATTAGTTTAGAAAAATTAGGTTACAAAACTAAAGATATTTATAAAGTTATTATTAATGCTGATGATAAAATGAGCGTTGACCAATTAACTAAGTATGTTTTATTGGAGATAAACCTTGTTTAGGCCCGAAACTTGAGATGAATATATTGGTCAACATCATATAATTGATAATTTAAAAGTATTTTTAAAATCGGCTAAAAAACAAAATAAAGTTGTTGATCATATATTTTTATATGGTCCTAGCGGTTATGGAAAAACTAGTTTAGCATATTTATTATCTAAGCAATTAAAAACTAATATTAGAATATTAAATGGTCCTAATTTACAAAAAAGCAGCGATATAATTTCAATACTTACAAGCATAAAAGAAAAAGATATCGTTTTTATTGATGAAATTCATGCTGTAAATAAAGAAGTGTTAGAAATTATTTATCCAGTTTTAGAAGAAAATAAATTAAATATCATTATAGGAAAAGATTATAATTCTAAAGTTGTAAATATTGATCTACCTAAATTTACACTAATTTCTGCAACTACTGAAATTAATAAAATCCCAATACCTTTATTAAATAGATTTTCAATTAATTTCACGCTTAGTGAATATAGTATTGATGATATGAGTAAAATTGTTGAATTATATTGTAATAAATTAAACTTAAAACTAGACAAAGACACTTATTTATATATTTCTAGTTATTGTAGACAAACTCCAAGAATAGCAATTAATCTAATAAAAAGAATTCATGATCACATTGTTGTTGAAAACCCTAAAAAAGTTGACATTAAATATATTGACCAAGTTTTTAAAAAGCTGGGTGTTTTTAAACTTGGATTAACTTCAACAGAAATTAAATATTTAGAAATGATATCAAAAAATAAAAGAATGGGATTAGAAAATATCGCTCATATTTTAAACACAACTCCAGTTATTATTTCAAATAATATAGAACCATTTCTAATAAGACAAAATTTAATCATAAGAACATTTAAAGGAAGAGAAATCACATTAAAAGGAAGTGAATATATAAAAAAAGTAAAATGTTGATAATCATTTTACTTTATATTTTCAGATAGTTCATCACATATTCTATTTGAAAGACTTATTAAATATTTAATTTTCTTAATTATAATTTCTGTTTTTACAATATTTTAATAAAGTTTTCATCGTGCGATGGGATTTCAGTTATCGATTGTAAAGATTCAATTTGTTCTTTTGATAAATGATTACTAAATTTTGAAGCTATTTCTAGTTTTTCTTCTCAACTTTTTGTGTTTTTTAACAACTCACAATAAGAATTAAATGTTTCATCTAATTTATTATTGTTATATACATAAGAAGTTAATTCTTCTAAAGATTTTTCTAAAGTTGAATTTAATAAGTAATAAACATCTTCATATGAAACTTCTTTTAAAAGTTCATCTTCTCCTATTTTACTTAAAATATCTACACTTTGTGAAAGTAATGGTAGGTATGTATTAAAAACATTAGATAGTTGAATATTTAAAATAAAATTCGATCCTTCTTTACTAATATTAGTTAAAAATTCAGTAAAATTTTCAGGTGAATTTATCTTATTAATATCATTAATACGTTTATTAAAATATAATTTTAAATCATCAAAATCTTTGCACTCATTAACTTCATTAATTATTAAATTTATAGTTTCATTTATATTGTCATGTGTTGGTAACATTTCTAAAAAGGGCTGTAATTCAACTTCGTTTTCATTCTGTAAACCCACCACTTGAGTTGAATCTTCAATATTTAATGAAGCAAGCTCTTTTTTAACTGAATCTATGATATTTTCTTTAAAACTATAAAAAAATAAATCTTTAAATTTTTTTATCTCTTTCATATAATATCTCGCTTTTAAATTTCTACTAACATTATATTATATTAAATTGTTTATATTCAACAAACAATAATGTTTTGATATCATTATTTATAGAAAAGATGATAGAGCATGAATTTTAATAGTATAACTTCAAACAAAGATAAATATTTTATAAATGACTTTCAATATTTTTATATCAACAAAAAAGAAGTATCAAACGAACTAAAAAAAATTAAATGACCAGCAATTATTGTTGATACAGAGTTTTTCAATAGATCACACAACACCGATAATATAACTCCAACTTTATATGATGAACAACAAAAAGATTTGGTCTATATTTTACAGTATTCATTTGCTAAAAACATGAATGAAATTTATTACAGAGTAAATAGAAAAGCTATAAAATCTTTAGCTATTAAAAGAAAACATAATGATCCAAATTATAATTTCACAAAACAATATAACTCATTAAAAAATAGCTTTTTAAATATGTGTATTAGTAAAAAAATTAGAACTATTATTTTTGCAGGAAGTGCTAATGATAAAAAGATTATTGAATTATGAATTAATCAAAATAAAGTTATTCTAAAAAATAAAAAATCTGATTTATTTATTTTAGATTCTCAAACAAAACAATATACAGTTAATTCTTTTGATATATATAAAGTTTTACAAAAATTATCTTTTTCAAACGCTGATGAAAATAACAATGAATTTTATAATCCTAAAAATTTAAATAAAGGACTAATTGGAGATGACACTATTCAATTACCTAGCTTAAGAAAGTTTTTTGATTATACAAAACAAATATTTTCAGATAAAGGATTAAATGATGAAGATGATATTTATGATTTATGTTGTAATGCATTGAAATTGTTTAGTTTAAAAGATATTGATGTTGATCATTTTAAAAACTACACTAGAAAAGTTAGTTTAGCAAAAACACATTGTTTTAATGATGTTTTAAAGATTTTATACATGATAGATTTTTTATATGCATTTTCAAAATTCAGTGATAATAAAAATAAATATATTAAAAAAGAAGTTGAAAATAATCAATAGAAAGGTGATTTTATGAAAAAATGTTTAGGTTGTGGAAGTAGTTTACAACAAGAGAACAAAACTAAAATTGGTTATGTAGAAAACACTGAACACGCTTATTGTTTAAGATGTTTTAAAATTAAAAATTATAATGAATTAGTTTCAAATGAAATTGATTCAGATCAATTTATTGAAAAAATTAAAAACTTAGTTGAAACTGAAAAAGATTTAATTTTTTACTATGTGTTAGATGTATTTGACATAGAAGGATCAAGAATTAAAAACATAGAAGAAATTATAAAAGATCATAAAGTTAAATTAGTTATAAATAAAATAGACTTATTACCAAAATCTGTTAAATTATCAAAAATCAAAAATTACATTTCAGATTTATTTAAAGATTCTAATTTAAACGATCTTGATATTTTATTAGTATCAGCAAAAACAATGAATTTATCTGAGCCATTATTAAATGAAATTAAAAATAATAATCAATATAAACAATATTTTATAGGTGCAAGTAATGTTGGAAAATCTAGTTTAATTAACAAATTATTAGAAATGAATAATTTAGTTCCAAGTATTGTTGTTTCGAATTATTTCAACACAACTTTAGATTTTATTTCTATTAAACTAGATCAAAACACTATTATTTACGATAGTGCTGGGGTAAGTAGAAAAAACAGTATTGCTCATTTAATGAATAAAAGATTTTGAAAATACTGTTATTTTAAAAAAGAATTAAAACAGTTCACTTACAGATTAAATACTAATAATTCAATATTTTTTGCAGGTGTAGCTTGATTTGATTATCAATCAGAATCAAAAACTGATTTTCATATTTATGTTAATAAAAACATTAAGCTTCATAGAACAAGTTCAGATAATGTAGAAAGATATTGAAATAAAAATAGAAAAATACTTACTCCATATATTTCAAGTCAAAAAGTTTATTCATATAAATTTGATTTTACAAAAAATGATATCAATAAAGAATTTGATATTTCTATTTCTGGATTAGGATGAATTAACTTTGTTGTAAAACAAGCGATGTCTATTACAATAAACATTCCAGGAGAAGAAAAATCTACTTTAGTGACTTTAAGAAAACCATTAATATAAGTATTATTTAGTATAAAATAATATAAGTAAAGGAAGAAAATATGTCAGAGATATTAGCCAATTAACAATGCAACAAGTAGTTGATGAGATAAATAAATTAGCAAAAATTAAAAAAGAACGCAGTTTAAATGAACAAGAATCTCGAACTCGTGAATTACTAAAACAAAGATATTTAGAATTGTTTAGACAAAATTTTAAACAACAATTATCTAATATTAAAGTTGTTGATGAAAATAACAATGATATAACTTCTGAAAAAATTAAAAAATTAAGAGAGGCAAAAAAATGATAAATAAAGGTAATGATAATTTAAATGCTTTGCGTATGCTTGGAGTTCAAGCTATTAATAAAGCTAAATCTGGACACCCAGGAATTGTTTTAGGTGCTGCTGGTATTGTTTATGTTTTATTTAACAAAATTATGAACTTTAACCCAAAAAATCCAAAATGATTTAATAGAGATAGATTCATTTTATCTGCTGGACATGGTAGTGGTTTATTATACTCTGCTTTACACCTATCAGGATATGATTTATCAATTGAAGATTTAAAACAATTTAGACAATGAGAAAGTAAAACTCCAGGTCACCCTGAATCAACATTAACAAGCGGAGTTGAAGTTACTACTGGACCATTAGGTCAAGGTATGAGTATGGGTGTAGGTATGGGGCTTGCTGAATCACACCTAGCTTCAGTTTATAACAAACCGAATTATGATTTAATTAATCATTATACTTATATTTTATGTGGTGATGGTGATCTACAAGAAGGTGTTTCATATGAAACAATCTCATTTGCAGGTAAAAATAAATTAAATAAAATTATCTTAATTCATGATTCAAACGACATTCAATTAGATTCATCAGTTGAACAAGTAAACAATGAAGATATGAAAAAACGTTTTGAAGCAGCAGGATGAAACACATTAAAAGTTGAAGATGGTGAAGATTTACAAGCAATTGAAAAGGCTATTTTACAAGCACAAAAATCTGGTAAACCAACTTATATTGAAGTTAAAACAATTATCGGTTTAGGAGCAACAAAACAAGGTACTCATTCAGTTCACGGTTCACCTTTAGGAGATGATATTGAAGCTGTTAAAAAAGAGTTCGATTGAAATTACGATGACTTCGAAATTCCTAGTTCAGTTTATGAACACTGACAAATTAATGCTGAAAAAGGAAAACAAAAAGAAGACGAATGAAACAAAATGTTTGATTCATACAAAAAAGAATATGTCGTTGAAGCCCAAACACTTGAAAATGCAATTAACAAAAAATTCACATTTGATTTTGGTGCATTATTAGATAACATTCCAGCATCAGATGAAGCAACTCGTGTAAGTTCAGGAAACATTTTTGATCAAATTGCAAAAGAAGAAAAAATGATCATTGGTGGTAGTGCTGATTTAGCTTCATCAACAAGAATTAAAGGTGCTGATGGAGTATTTAGTGATACTAATAGATCTGGAAGAAATATTATGTACGGTGTAAGAGAATTTGGAATGGGAGCAATTAACAACGGTATTGCTGCTCACGGTGGATTATTACCTGTTGCAAGTGGATTCTTTGTATTTTCAGATTACATGAAACCAGCAATGAGATTAGCTTCAATTATGAATTTACAACAATTATATGTATTTACTCATGATTCAATTGCAGTTGGAGAAGATGGTCCTACTCATGAACCTATTGAACAATTAGCGATGTTACGTTCAATTCCAAATCACGTAGTTATTAGACCTGCAGATTATGCTGAAACAGTAGCTGCTTATAAAATTGGATTAACTGATTTAGATAAAACACCTACTTCAATTGTTTTAACAAGACAAAATTTAAGACAAGTTTCATATTGTAAATTAAGTGATAAATCATGTGACATATTTAAAAAGGTAAGTCATGGAGCATACATTATAAGTGATAATAAAGATGCAAAAATTACTTTAATTGCCTCAGGTAGTGAAGTTGCACTAGCATTAGATGTTCAAAAAGAATTAGAAAAACATAATATAGCAAGTAAAGTTGTATCAATGCCTTCAACAAACTTATTTGACAAACAATCAAAAGAATATAGAGATTCTATAATTGATAAAAATACAATTAGAATCGCTCTTGAAATGGCTAGTTCAATGCCATGACACAAATACGTTGGTGATAATGGAATGATTTTTGGAATCGATAGATTCGGTGAATCAGCACCAGCAAATACTGTGATTTCAAAATTTGGATTCAACAAAGAAAATATTACTGAATCAATTTTAAAAAACTTAAAATAGATTATTCATAGAAAGGAAATTAAAATGTTATTAGCAAACGTAACTTATTCAACTGGTTCTTTTGCAGGTATTATTGTAGCTGCTGTTCTACTTTCTCTTGTAGCAGGTTTAATACTAGGGTTTATCATAACTAGAACATTAGTTAAAAAACAATTAAGAAACAACCCTCCTATATCAGAAAAACAAATTAGAGCAATGTATATGAGTATGGGAAGAAAACCAGCAGAATCTGATATTAGAAAAACAATGAATGCTATGAAAAAAGCAAAATAATAAAACAAGCACAACATAATGTTGTGTTTTTATTATTAAATGTCTTTGTTAGAATGAAACACCGTTCAGTTTTTGGTTCAGCAACCACTATATAGAGAGTATAGTAATAAGTAAGAAGATATATTAAAAAATCAATCAATTATATTTTCTTAAATTTCCAATTAATATAATGTATTTAAATTTATTAGTAGCTTTATTTGGGTTATTAAAAGCCTAAAAAGAATTTAATTTTTTGTCATCTTATTAAAACTAGTAGCAAATTTAAGTACGTTATAAATAACTAAATAAAAAGTGGGGTAATTTTTATGTTAAAAATGAGAAAAGTTCTAGTTGGATCAGGTGTTTGTGCAACGATTATGACTGATTCAATACTAGCAAGCAATTCTACATCAATATTTTAGTTATAGAATGTTTTAAATTCTAAACTCTTTTGCGTGGGTTTTTAAACAAAATGAACCTTTAAATTTTTAAGTTATAATAATCTTATCAAAGGAAATTAGAAAATTAAACTAATCCAATAAGCCTAATTTTTCTTTGAGTTCGAATGATATGCGATAACATTCATTCTTAACACCTGAGACAAGTCCTGATAGTTCATCGACTACTTCACTGGGCAATCCACTTGGGTGTTTTTTAATGCTGTTAAGAGTCTTATCTAATACAGTATGAATCCATCTCGTTTTATTTATTGTTCCTAGGGTTTTTAAATCATGTTTTCTTTCTTCATCTAATTGTTTTCTTTTTGCTATATCAGCTATTCCTCAATCATGAGATCCTTTTTCTAATATTTCAGCTTTAAAACGCATAGTTTCTGTTCTAAAGTAGAACTTCTCATCTGCACCTATAACAAATTCAATACTTTCTTTTTTGTTGAACTTATATCTCTTCCCATTTTCATCAAATGCAGCATAATAATTTTTTTGATATTCAACCACTCCATTCATAATTTTTCTTTTAATAGGTATGTCAAAGAAGGATTCAACCGCCTCATTT
>NZ_LFYS01000021.1 GCF_001199495.1 Mycoplasma sp. HU2014
TATTATGCTTTTAGAGATAATAATAGATTTTCAAAAGAACACAGTGACTATTTAAAAAGTAAAAAATATACAATAGAAAATTATAAAAAACTAAAAGATAAGTTTGGAACTATAGTTTATATATCTAATCAAGATCTAGAACCAATTGATATTTATAAAATGTACAAACAAAGATGAGAAATCGAGCTAGTTAACAAGTTTTATCAAGATAACTTGAACCTTAAAGAAGTAAATAAAAAGAGTGATATTTCAATTTATGGAGCAGAATTTATTAAAATGCTTTCTACAATTATTGGTTATAGAATAAAAAATAAATTCGAAAAAAGAGGTATCTTAAATGAAAAAACTTTTAGTGAAGCACTAAAAGTATTTAACTCTTATAAAAAATACAAAATAAATATTATAGGTGATTCTTGAATAGTTGGTAAAATTTCAAAAAAGGATGAAGAAATGATTTTATCTTGTCTTATATAGTGTATATTTTTGGAATTCTTTAATTAATTATTAAACTAAACAATCATTGTTTAGTTTTTTATTTTCTAATTGTGGTTAAATTTTATTATTTGAATTAATATTATAAGCTATCGGGTAAACACACAAAAATTTCGTTTTTTTTTATTTAAAATATATTTGTAAGGGAGAAATCATATGAAAGAAATAAAAACAGATATTTGTATAATTGGTGGAGGAATCATCGGGTCTGCTATTAGTAGAGAACTTGCCAAGTATAATAAAAAAATAGTTGTATTAGAACAAAACTCTAGACTTGCTTTAGAAACTAGTGGTCACAACTCTGGATTAGTTCATGGTGGATTTGATCCTCGTCCTGAAACTTTAAATGCTAAATTAAATGTTTTAGGTAAAAAACGTTATGAAGATTGAATTAGAGAAATGGATTTTCCTTATTTAAGAATTAATTCAACTATTGTTGCTTTTAATGAAGAAGAAATGAAACATGTTCACATGTTATATGAACGAGGATTAATTAATGGATTAGATCCTAGTGAATTAGAAGTAATTGATGCTGAAGAATTACACAAACGTGAACCTAATGTTAGCAAAAATACAATTGGAGCTTTAATATGTAATTCTTCTATTGCAATCGATCCTGTTGTTTTAACTAAAACTTTAATGAGAAATGCTATTAAAAATGGTGTTGATCTAAGAGTTAATTCAAAAGTTTTAGATATCAAAAAAGAAAATGATCTTTTCAAAATCACTACAAGTAAAGATGAAATAATTACAGCTAAAGTTGTTGTTAATGCTGCTGGTCATTATGCTGATGTAATTTCTAAATTAGCGGGATATGATGAGTTTAATTTAGTAGCAAGACGTGGTGAATATAGAATTTTAGATAAATCTCAAGCTGGTATTGTAAATTCAGTTATTTTCATGGTTCCAACGATTCATGGAAAAGGAGTTATTGTAGCTCCTATGTTAGATGGTAGAATAATGGTAGGACCAACTGCTGAAGATAATGTTGCTAAAGAAGATACTTTATTAGTAACTCCTGAAATGTATGACAAAATAGGAGCAATTGGCCAACAATTAATTCCAAATATAGATATGACAAAAACTTGTACAGTTTATGCCGGATCACGTCCTATTGAACCTTCAACAAATGATTTTTGAATCAAACCTGCAAAAGATGATAAATCATTTATCAACGTAGCAGGAACAAAATCACCAGCCATTGCAAGCTGTCCGACTATTGCTGATATGGTGTGTGATTTAGTAAAAAATGCATTTACTAATCTTGAAGTTAGAGTGGACTGAAATCCAAAAGAAGAAGCAATTCTTCCATGAAACTAATAGGAGGAAACAACATGGAAAAATACATATTAACACTAGATGAAGGTACAACTAGTGCCAGATCTTTAATAACTAATAAAAAAGGTGAAATTATAGCTGTTGAACAAGCTGAATTTACTCAATACTTTCCAAAAGAAGGATGAGTAGAACATGATGCAATTGAAATTTGAAACACTCAACGTTCAACATTGATTCAAGTTTTAAATAAATCAAATATTTCACCAGAACAAATCGAAGCTATCGGTATCACCAATCAACGTGAAACTGTTGTAGTTTGAAATAAAGAAACTGGTTTACCAATTTATAATGCAATTGTGTGACAAGATCAAAGAACTGCTGATTATTGTCAATCATTTAGCCAAAAAGATGTTGATATGGTAAAAGAAAGATCGGGTTTAATTATTAATCCTTACTTTTCTGCAACTAAAGTAAAATGAATTTTAGATAATGTTGAAAATGCTAGAAAATTAGCAGAAGAAGGAAAATTAATGTTTGGAACAATCAACACTTGATTAATTTACAGATTAACAGGTGGAGAAGTATTTGTAACTGATCATACAAATGCACAAAGAACATTGTTATACAACATTAATACTAATACATGAGATGATGAATTATTAAAATTATTTGATATTCCAAAAAACATACTTCCTGAAATTAAATCAACAAGTGAAGTATATGGATTAACATTTAAAGGATTGTTCTCAAAAGGTGATGATCATCAAATTAAAATTGCTTCATCAATAGGTGATCAACAATCAGCACTATTTGGTCAATTATGTCTTGAAAAAGGTCAAGTAAAAGTAACTTATGGAACAGGATGTTTTATTTTAACTAATACAGGTGAAGAGATAGTTAAATCAAATCATGGATTATTAACAACAATTGCTTATTCATTCAAAGATAAAGTTTATTATGCATTAGAAGGTTCAGTAATGATTGCTGGAGCTGCTGTTCAATGATTAAGAGATAACTTAAAAATTATTTACAACGCTATTGAAACAGAATGATATGCAGGACAAGTAAAAGATGATAGAAGAGTTTATGTTGTACCATCATTTACTGGATTAGGTTCACCATACTGAGATTCATATTCACGTGGAGCTATCTTTGGATTAGATAGAGGAACAAGACGTGAACACATTGTAAGAGCAACATTAGAAGCTATTGCTTATCAAGCTAATGATGTTGTTGAAGCAATGGGAAAAGATATGAAAAAAGCTATTGAAATCTTTAAAGTTGACGGAGGAGCTGCAAATAATAGATTTATGATGCAATTCCAATCAAGCATTAGTCAATCTAAAGTGATAAAACCAACTAACGTTGAAACAACAGCTATGGGTGCTGCATTTATGGCAGGATTGGCTGTAGGATATTGAAAAGATATTGAAGAAATCAAACAAACTTACAAAGTTGATTTCGAATTAACACCAGAAATTAGTAAACAAGAAGTTGAAAAATTAATTAAAGGTTGAAAAGTTGCTGTTCAAAGAACATTTAGTTGAACAACAGATATTGAATAGGAGGTAGTTATATGTCATCGCAAAGCGTTATATTAACAGAGTTATTCGGTACAATGCTTTTAATCATTTTAGGTAATGGTATTGTAGCTAACGTTGTTTTAAAAGGTACAAAAGGTCAAAACGCAGGTTGAATTTCAATTACTGCAGGTTGAGGATTTGCTGTGTTTGTTGCTGCTATGATTTCAAGTGCTCTTGGAGGAGTAGCTCACTTAAACCCAGTGGTAACAATTATGAGTGCAATTTCATCAAAAAGTTGAGGATTTGCTAATGTGACATCAGGATTCAAAGGAGCAGGATTATTCTTTGTAGTTCTAATTGTTCAATTAATTGGAGCTATGTTAGGACAAATCGTTGTTGATATTTTACACTTAAACCACATTAAACTAACAAAACAAGACCAAGATTTCCAAACTAGATTTTTAGCTATCCACTCAACTGGAGCTACTCAAAAATCAATTTCATTAAACTTCTTAATGGAATTTGTTGGAACTACAGTATTATTATTTGCAATTATTGGAGTATGAAAATCTTCGTTTAGTTCATTTGGTCCATTAGCAGTTGGATTAGCAGTATTTTCAATAGGTCTATCTCTTGGAGGAACAACCGGATATGCTATTAACCCAGCTCGTGACTTAGGACCAAGAATTGTTCACGCATTACTACCATGTAAAGAAAAAGGAAGTTCAGACTGAAAATACTCATGAATTCCAGTAGTATCACCAGTTTCAGCGGCTATTGTTGTTGGATTAATCGGTATGGCTTTATAAAATGATAATAAAAAGATTGATAATTATTACCAATCTTTTTTTGTTTTTACTAATTATTTAATTCGGTTCATATAAAGTAATATATGGTAGATTTCTGTAATTTTCATCACAATCAAAACCATAACAAACAATATAATAATCACCAATTTCAAAACAGTTTCAATCAGGAACAAAATTAACTGTGTGATAATCAGGTTTATCAATCAATGTTACAACTTTAACACTATTTGCTCCTTTATATAAAATGTTTCACTTTATTTAAAGTTAATCCGGTGTCAGCCATATATTCAACAATTAAAACATCTCTACCTGATAAATCTAAACTGCAATATAGTCTAACTTTAATTGCACCAGTTGATTTTGTTCCATTATATGATGAAACTGGCATAAAATCCATTTGAATAGGTAAATCTAAATTCAAAACAAATTCTGTATTAAAAATAGCACAACCTTTTATAAACCAACTGTTATTAATTGTCCATTAATAGGAGGATTATCTATATAATATTGTTTAACTTGTTCAGCAACTTGTTTAATTTGAGTTTTCTTTTGTAAAAAGTACTTTTTTGATATTTTTTAAGTAATTGTTCATTAATATTGTTTTCCTATCATTTTCAATCTTTTAATTTATCAGTATCACAAATAGCAACATAAGGTAAATTTCTAATTTTTTCTTGATAATCTAAACCATAACCGATTACAAATTCAGGCTCAATTGTAAAGCATGCTCAATCTGCTTGAATATCAGCAATTCTTCTGCTTGGCTTGTCTAACATAGTTAAAATTTTTACACTTCTTGCTCCACTGTCTAATAAGTAGTCATAAACATATTTTAAAGTTGCACCTGTATCAATAATATCTTCAACAATTAAAATATCTCGATCTCTAACATCAGTTTGTAAATCTAAAAGAATTTTTGGTTCTGTTTCTGCCATAGTGGTTCCTTTATATGATGAAACTACCATAAATTCCATTTCCATTGTTAAATCACAATTCATACAAAAATTAGTAAAAAATGGTACACACCCTTTTAATAATCCAAGCACAAGCAATGAATTATCGATCATATTTTTATCTGAATAATATTTTTCAATTTCTTTAGTAACTTCTTTAGTTTTTGATTCTATTTCTTCTTTTGTAAATAATACTTTTTTAACTAGTGGATGTAATTTTTGCATATTTTTTATTCTCCTTATTTGTTTATGTTTAAATACATTTCTAATATTAATTGAGCAGCTAAACCATCTTTATTTTGTTTTTGTTTTTTTCTTGTTAATCCAGCTCCAATCATAATATTTTTTGCCATGATTGTAGTTCTTCTTTCATCAATTCTAATGATTTGATTTTTTGAATAATTTGGATAAGTTTCTAAAAATAATTTTATTACATAATCAACCATTTCTGCTCGTTCTCCAATAGTGTTGTTCATGTTTTTTGGATATCCAAAAACAATAATTTCTGGAGTATATTCTTCTAAAAACTGTTTTAATTTATCAACTGCTTGTTGGAATTCTCATTCATCAAATCTAATTGTAGATAAAGGGCTTGCAATAATTCCTTTACTATAAGCTAGTCCGATTGTTTTTGATCCAACATCTAATGCTATAACATTTTTTGTCATTTCTGAAATTTATTATCCTTTTAATGTTTATGAAATGATAATATCATAATTTTATTTTTTTGTAATATCTAAAGAAGTTTAAAAAAACACAAGAGCAAATCTTGTGTTTAAGTTTTATAAAAATTAATTATTTTTTAAGATTGTAGAAAGTTTTTAAACCATCATAAACTGCATTTTTGTCTAATTCAGATTCAATTTGTAATAATCTGTTGTATTTAGCGATTCTATCACTTCTTGACATTGATCCAGTTTTGATTTGTCCTGTGTTGAATGCAACAGCTAAATCAGCGATTGTTGTATCTTCAGTTTCTCCTGAACGGTGTGAAACAACTGCAGTTCATCCAGCTTTTTGAGTCATTGTGATTGCTTCAACAGTTTCTGATAATGTACCGATTTGGTTTAATTTAATTAATGTTGAGTTTGCAGCGTTTTTTTCAATTCCTTGTTGGATGAATTTTGGATTTGTTGTAAATAAGTCATCTCCAACGATTTGAACTTTATCTCCAATTTTAGCAGTTAATTTATTAAATCCTTCTCAGTCAGTTTCAGCTAATCCATCTTCAATAGAAATAATTGGGTATTTGTTTACTAATTGCTCTAAATAAGCGATCATTTCATCTGTTGATAATGCTCATTCTTGTTTAGTAACTTCTTCAATTTTTTTGAAGTGGTATTTTTTATCTTCTAAGTATAATTCTGATGAAGCACAATCCATTGCGATCATGATTCCTTCTTTTCCTGCTTTGTATCCTGCTTTTTCAATAGCTTCAACTAATAAGTCTAAAGCAATTTCGGCTGGAGTTTTAGCTTTAAATGATGCTAAATCATTGTTTTGATATGCTCAATTAAAGTTTGGTGCAAATCCACCTTCATCTCCAACGGCAGTAATATCATTTTTAGATTTTAATAATGATTTTAAAGCTTGGAAAGTTTCTGAAGATCATCTTAGAGCTTCAGTGAAAGTTGGTGCTCCAACTGGCATAATCATAAATTCTTGGAAATCGATAGCTGAATCAGCGTGAGCCCCTCCGTTAATAACGTTTAACATTGGAACAGGTAATCTACAAGCTTGAACTCCACCTAAGTATTTGTATAATGGCATATCTAATTCACTAGCAGTAGCTTTAGCAACAGCTAATGAAACAGCTAACATACCATTTGCTCCTAATTTAGTTTTAAATTCAGTTCCATCTAATTCGATCATAACTCTATCAAGTGATAATTGATCTTGAGCTTCTAATCCAACTAAAGCTGGTGCAATAATATCATTAACATTTTTAACTGCTTTTAAAACACCTTTACCATTGTAACGAGATTTATCTCCATCTCTTAATTCTAAAGCTTCATTAATTCCTGTTGAAGCTCCGCTAGGCGCTTTAGCACAACCATATCCACCAAATTCTGTTCAAACTTCAGCTTCAACTGTTGGTGTTCCACGTGAGTCTAAAATTTCGCGAGCAACAATTTTTTCAATTCTTGACATAAAATAATCCTTTCTAAAATTATTTAAACATACATACTATATTATTATATTATTTTGATTTGTTAATTCAATGATTTTAATTGTTTGTTAGATATTTAAATTTTCTTATTTCTTTTCTCTGTTTTGTTTTTATTTAAACTTTTCATATAATTTTGAAATATTGTTAAAGTTCTTATTTTTCCATAAATAATTATGATTAAAATTAATGAAAATATATTGAATGTAAGAATGTTAAATATTAAGAAAAATCTAAATTCAGTTAAATTAATTATTAGTTTTTTCTTATGAAATAAATATGGATAAATTCCTATTAAGCCAATAAATGAAAAACTAAGAACACCATATATTGAGATAAGTAAAATAACACTACTTGTAAGTCTAAAATAAAAAATAAATAATGATAAAAGTAATAGCATTAATTCTATTATTATAAATGAATATTTAAATATACTAATATAACTCGATATAGTTATGCTTATCTTTTTTCTATTTTCTTGCTTATTCTTTTTTTTATCTCCTCGCCATAATATAAATTTGTTATAGATTTTAGTAATGAGTGACACTAAATTATTTGATTTATCATTTTTAGAGTTATTACATAAATACTCTTTCAAGTATTTTTCAACGTTCTCCAAACTTGTTTCAAATTTTTTAGCAACATTTTCCATATTTTCTGGATTATTATACAAGATATATTCTATTACTTCGTAATATTCATCATAGTTCTCTATATGCATATTTTCTTTTTCTCTATATTTTGTATCTTTAGAATCGTATGTTATGACAAATTCCTCATTTCCTTTT
The DNA here is from genome assembly GCF_001199495.1 of Mycoplasma sp. HU2014. GTDB lineage: Bacteria > Bacillota_I > Bacilli_A > Mycoplasmatales > Mycoplasmataceae > Mycoplasma. The sequence continues at coordinate 8,011 of NZ_LFYS01000021.1, forward strand.
TTAGTTACCGTATCTTCAATATAATTTGTTACTGTTGATTCTCTAATCGAATTGGATTTAAATGATACAGAAGATGATTTATCAGATTTATAAAAAGGATTAATTAAAAAGCATATTAAATTTCAAATAAAATATTCGAAAGCCATTATAGATACCCATATACAAATAAGATAAAAAGTAACTAATCGAAAGTCATTAATTTTAATTAGTATAAAAATAATTAGACAAATAAGAGGTAATATAACTTCTTTTATTATCATTATGAAATTTATTTTTCTTTCTGTTCTAATCAAATGTGTCAGAGAAATAAATCAATATAAAAATAAACTCAAACTCAAAATATTATATAAAACGTACTGTAATGATTCATGTAAAGGTGGAGTATAATTTGTGTCTTCAAATTGAGGAAACATAGCAAAAAACTTAATGTAAATAAAAACAAATATAAATATTGTCGTTGCTATAAGAAGAATTATAAAAATAGAAAATATATTCTTAAATTTTGATTTAAAGTTTTTTGGAATATTAGAAATAAATAGACAAGATATAGAAATGATAGGAAAAAAGTATATTATTCCAAATATTATCATATTGTAATTTGATAAAAAATAATCAATGGTAATCTCCAACCCTTTTATTGAAGTTATGTTAAACAAAGCAAAAATAGTTAAAAATCCAGATATAGCAAAAACAAAAAGACTAACAATCAAAATGTAAATGAATATACCTGATAAAGATAAGTATGTAAAATAAACAAAAGTGGAAAACCATTTTTTTAAAATTTTATTTTGATTAGATTCAGCACAGTATGATATATAAAATCAAGAGTTTTTAGAATAATATTCAACTGTTCTTTTTGCTATGGGGAATAATTCCTTTCTAGGTAGTATAGATTGTTTATTAGAAATTTCTTGAGCTTTTATCTCATTAATAAGATTTATTACTAAATCAATCAAATTCGAATATTCTTCTACTTCGTTTTTTAATATATTTTTATAATAAGATTTCTCTATGTCATTAATCAATCTAATAGCATAAATAGGTTTATACTTCAATTTATCAAAATCAGTTATAAAGTTTGGTATTTTTTTAATGCATATATTACATTTGTGAATATCTTTTTCTTCTGATTCATTTAATAGGATTATATTTTTTAAATTTTCAAGAAATTTTATGGTTTCATCCATTTCTGAATTAAGAAAACTTCTTCTATTTTTTAGATATTCTTTAAAATTTCTGACAGGTTTAAAAACACTCTTTTTACATATAAATATAATTAATGTTAACGCTATCCCGGATAGACCAATTTTTATCCAATTTGTCATATTATGAATGAACGAACCTCTCTCAGCAAAACCTTGAAGTTCTAATCCATTGCTAATTATGTGTCATTTTCAAATATCGATTGGTGTATTCGAATACAAATTTGTATGTAATAATCTATTTCATTCATCAAGTCAAGTTGGTGAATTCATGCTTAGCGAATAATCAACTCCATATTTTTCACCAACAATTTTGTACAAAACTATGTCATCAAGATTTGTGTGTAAGAAAATGAAAACATATGTAAATATTGATATTAAAACTAGTAAGTGAATTTTATTTTTCATATATCTCCTTTCTATGTTTATGATTAAAACTGCATATTAAATTTTTTTAGATTTATCGTCTATTTCAGATGTTTTTATTTATATTTAAAGTCTTAATTTATCTTGCATATTTTAATCAACAATAAAATATTATAGACCAATATTTTATTACTTAAAATGATAAATTACTAGTGTTTTAAGAATTTCAAAAAAACAAACGATTTTAAAAATATTTACTTATTTAATTAATAGTTTTAATATAGAGTAAAATAAATATTAGTTATATAAAGGAGAGAAAATATGAAAAAAATAAGCATTAAAAAACTTATTGATAATTTAAATTTAGATTATGAAATATTAGCTGGAGAAAATAACTTAGATAACGAAATTAAAAGTTGTGGTATAAATCGTGCAGGTTTAGAATTAGCTGGTTTTTTTAGAGAATTAGATGATCAAACACATAGAAGAGCTGTTTTACTATCAACAAAAGAACAACAATATATGTCAATGTTTGATAAAGAAACTAGAATGAAAAAATATACTGATCTAATCAATGCAAATCCACCCTTGATTATTATTACTAAGAATTTTGATGATGAAGTTTTAGTTGATATAGCTAAAAAATTAAATAAACCATTAGTAAAAATTTTATATGAATCAACAGCACAATTAATAAGAAGATTTTTAGATGTTTATGATACTTTTTTCTGCCCAACAACTGAAGAACACGCCACTTTATTAAATATATTTGGAAAAGGAGTTTTAATTAAAGGGAAATCAGGAATCGGGAAATCAGAGATAGCTTTAGAATTAGTAAAAAACAACCACTTATTTGTTGGTGATGATAGAATAATTCTTACTAAAAAATCAAATACAATTTTTGGAAAATCTCACCCTATTTTAAAAAACTTAATTGAAGTAAGAGGAATTGGGATCTTTGATATAGCAAAAGCTAGTGGATATCAAATTATTATGGAAGAATCACCAGTTGATTTAGTTATTGATCTTGTGCCATTTAAAGAAAATGGAGTTGATTCAACTGAAAGACTTGGTTTTGAATGAAATGAAACTGATATTTTAGGAGTTAAAGTTAAACATATTTCTATTCCAGTTAGTGCTGGACGAAGCATTACAAATATTATTCAAGCTGCGGTTGGTCAATTTAAAATAAATCAATCAGATCAAGCAGAAAACATAGATGATTTACTAGAAAAAAGAACTATGAAATTTATTGAAGAATCAGAAGACTAGAAAGGACAAATTAAATGTCAAATACATACTATCAATGACTAGAAGAAAATGGTGATCCATCAAAAGCCAGAAATCTTTTTGGAGTAGTACCAGCTTATCCAATTTTTATGTTTATTGGGGTTATTTTAGTAATAATTGCTAGTATTGTTCATTTAAAAAGAAAAGGTATTCCATTAAAAGAATTTGAAACATCAATTTTTATAATTATTCCTGCAGGTATTTTAGGAGCAACTATTTTTGGAAAAATATTTTTACCTTTTTATCAACAAAACAATACTTGATATAAAATATTTTTCTTTTGAGATCCTGGTATGTCTTTATTTGGTTCTTTATTATTTGGTACATTATTTGGTACAGCTTTCTTTTTAAAAAGATCTAAAGTAACTAAAATATCATTATGAGTTTATGCTGATTGTATAATTCCAAATATTTTATTGGGTCAAATGATTGGTCGATGAGGTAATTTTTATAATCATGAAATATTAGGATCAACTGTAAGTTATGAATCATTGTCTTATCTACCTGAATTTATTAAAAATAAGTTATTTTATTTTCCTAGTTTTGGTACTTTTCATAATCCTGATAATATTAATGATCTATTAGTTAATCACGATGGATGATGAATAGTTGGATCTGAAGTTTATGACAAAATTAAACACTTTATAAGCAGTGATTATAACAATCAAACTTTTGATCAAGTTTTAAATCAAAAAATAATTTACAATCAACCATTATTTTTATTTGAATCTTTTTTAAATTTTATATTATGAATCTTAATTACTTTTGTTATTAAAAATATAGGTATGTGATTTTCAAAACCTAAACCTTGAGAATTAGAACCAACGGCATTTCCGGGTTGATTTAATAAACAATACAAATCATTAAAAGAAAGTGATATTAAAGATATTCAAACTCTAGTTCCTATTAAATATAAAAAAGTTATTATAAATATGGATGATCGAGAAATTGAATTAAAACTATCATTTTATCAAGCTTGAAATAAAGCGTTTTATTGATATGAACCTGATCAAAATATTGTAAATAATTTACAAACTGAAATCTTTAAATATTTTGATACAAAATATAATGCTGAACAACAATTTAAAAGAATCAAAATTCAACATAAAAATAAACTAATTAAAATTCAAAAAGATTATGATTTAAAATTATCTAGATTAAATAAAAACTCAGATAAATATAATGAATTATTAAAATTATTAAAACAAGATTTATCTAAAGAAAAACAAATCTTTAAACAAAAACAAAACAGTTACTATAAAACATATAGTATTTGAAATAAAATATTTAATGTAAATCCATATTCAAAAGAATTAGAAAAGTTACATAATCCACATAATTATTCAGTTATTAGATGTGGTGTTGCTACTGGGTGTTTTATTACAGGTTATTTAATTATTAGAATTATTTTAGAATCATTCAGAAAACCAACAGAATATTTTATTCAAAATCATTCAGTAATAAATTTTATTATTTTAAGTTTAATTTTATTAAGTGGAATTGCAATAATATTAATAGCGCAATTTATAGCGCCTTATAAATGAAGAGAGATAGGTTGATTATATGAAAAATCTTACTAATGATGTTTATGATGTTTTAATAGTTGGTGCAGGTCCAGCTGGACTAACTGCAGCTATTTATACAACACGTGCAGGATTAAAAACAGTTGTGTTTGAACATTCAGCTCCAGGTGGAAAATTAGTTAAAACAGATCTAATTGAAAATTATCCTGGTTTTGAAACAATCACCGGACCTGATTTAGCTATGAAAATGTATATGCAAGCTACAAGTTTAGGAGCTGAAATTCAGTTTTATGGTGTAAGTAAAATCACAAAAAATGAAGATCTATTTGAAGTGGAATTATCAAATGGTGAAATTAAAAAAGCTATTTCAGTTATTTTAGCTAGTGGAACTGAAGAGAATAAATTAGGCATTCCTGGTGAAGATAAATTATACGGTAAAGGTGTAAGTTATTGTGCAGTTTGTGACGGTGCATTTTATAAAAATAAACCGGTTGCTGTTGTAGGTGGAGGTTATTCTGCTGTTCAAGAAGCTATGTATTTATCTCAATTAGTAGATAAAGTTTATTTAATTGTTAGAAGAGATGTGTTTAGAGCTGATGCTAATAAAGTTGCAAAATTAAAAGCACAAAAGAACGTTGAATTTATTTTAAAATCTCAAGTTAAACAAATTAATGGCGAAGAAAAAGTTGAATCAATTTTAGTAAATACTCCAGAAGGAGAAAAAACAATAAAAGTTGATGCAATTTTCCCTTACATTGGATCAACTCCAGTAATTGAATCAGTTAAAGATTTACATTTAGAAAATAAAAAAGGATACATTCCTACAACTGATAAAATGGAATCAACAGTTAAAGGATTATATATTGCTGGTGATGTTAGAGATGTGCCTTTACGTCAAATTGCTATTGCTTGTGGTGATGGAGCTATTGCTGGTCAAATGGCTGTTGAATATGTTCAAGAAGTAAAGTAAGGTGATTTTATGACAGAGAAAAAGACAAATAAATCAGCTTGTAATCTTAAGTTAAAACTAGTTAAAGATAAATCAGTTATTGCTATTAGTTTATGAGTGTTATTAAGTTTATGTGTAGTTTTATTTTTAGTTTTAACAACATCATTACTACGTCAAGATTGAATTGATGGTAATTCATTTTCTGATCCATCAAATAGTAATCACACTTCTTTAACTTATAATAATGTAAAACCAGAATATGGAAAAATAAGAATATATTCTCTGACAATGACTGTTGGAATAATGCTATCAATTGCTTATAGTTTAGTTAATTTTTATAAAAAAAGGTTATCAATAAATGACTTATCCCTTTCAGTAATTTTTATTATTCCTGCTTCGTTATTAGGGGCTTCATTTTTTGGAAAGATCGATCAAACAAATATGCCATTTTTTGAAAGATTTGCTTTTTGAGAAGGTGGATTAGCAATTCATGGTGGAGTATTTGCTGGAACTTTTGTAGGAATAATATTTTTCTATATTGTAGGTCGAAGAACTAAAACTTCTTTATTAGTTTATGGAGATGCAATTATTCCAAATATTTTATTAGGTCAAGTAGTTGGAAGATGAGGAAACTTTTTCAATCACGAAGTATTAGGTCATCCAATTGCAAAAATAGCTGATTCGATTTCTAGAAATTATACTGATGCAGATATTGATCAATTATTTGGAGCATTTTTACAAAATAACTCTAGACCATTATGATTACCAGATATCATTTTAAAAAATTCATTATCAGTTTATAATGGAGCAACAACAACGATTAATGGAGTTGAATTATCAGAAGGTAATTTAGTGTTACTTTCTCCAATATTTTTCTATGAATCAATTTTATTATTAACTTGTTGAGTTGTAATTACTTTTATTATTCCTAATATTTACAAACTATTTTCTAAACCATTGGATGCTAATAATAACGTAATTAAAATTGATCCCTTATTTAGTTTTATTCAATTTTTCACACCTTGAGTAAAATCAACTGATCAAAAAATAAGTAGTAAAGATGCTTGAAAACAAGCTTTATCAAATAATAGAAAATCAAATGCTGTTGAAGAATTTAAAATAAAAGCATCACAAATAAAATCAGCTAATAAAAACTTTATAGTTAAAAAATGACAAACTAATCAACTTTTATTAGATCTAAATAATGAAAATAATTATCCTATCACAAGAAGTGGAATAGCAATGTTTAGTTATTTTATGTTATGAAATGTTGTTAGATATGTTTTAGAATTAACTAGATCAAATGATAATCTATTTATTTCAAATAATAAAGATTTATCATTAGCTATTGTAGGACTATCAGTTGTTATTGGTTTCATTGGAATAATTTGTTCTCAATTTGTGTTTTGTAGATTATTTAGAAAAGTTAATTGATTGTACGAAGTAGAATATTTTAGTATTGTTGAAATTTAATAAGGAGAAAGATATGTCATTTGCTTTAGAAGTTAAAGAAGAAATAGTTACTCATAGTTTTAATCACGATCAAAAACTAGCTTATCTTTCTGGATTTATTAGATATAACTCTGATATTATCTTTTCTAATCAAGCTCAAAAAATAAGATTTTCAACAATAAGTAATAAAATAGCAAGAACATTATTAAGTTTTACAAAAGAGTTTTTTAATGGAGAAGTTGAAATATCAATTATTCAATCTCAAGTATTAAAAAAGAATAAAACATTTGTTTTAACTTTAATTGGTGATGTAGATAAATTCTTACAAGATCTAAAAATTTATAACAAAGAAAATCAAAAAATTTATGATTATCAAGTTGATGAATCAATCAAAGATAAAACTTCAATTATAAGAGCTTATATTGCAGGAATTTTTACAGCAGTTGGATCAGTTAATTCTCCAAAAACAAGTAATTATCATTTAGAATTACAATTTAAAACCTTAATTGATGCTGATCGTTTTATGCTGTTAACTAAAGATTTAGGATTTGATTTTAAATTATTAGAACGCAATGCAAATAGATTTATCTGTTATTTAAAAAGATCAATTATGGTATCTGATTTTTTAAAATTAATTGATGCAACTAATTCTGTTTTAGCTTTTGAAAATGAAAGAATTTCTCGTGATGTTTATAACAGTATCAATAGAGTTAATAATATCGATATTTCAAATCAAACTAAAGTTTTAAAAGCAGGTAAAAAACAAGTTGAAATGATTAACTTTTTAAAAGAATCTAATCAATTTCATTTACTAAGTAAAAAAGCTCAAGTATTAGCTGAAATAAGAATACAAAATCCAGATTATTCATATATTGAATTAGTTGAAGAAATGAATCAAAAAGGTTATAGTATTACAAAATCTGGAGTGAGTAATTTATTTAGAACAATGGATAAATATTTAAAATAGATATTTAAATTATAGAATACTAGAGAGATTTCGAACTCTCTTTTTTATTTTTAATATTTGAAAACTTATTCATTAGTAATTTCCAGAAATAACGCTATATGAGAACAAAAATATAAAAAAGAAACACTAAAGAGTTTTAATGTTTGCATAATACCCCCTGTCCGGACATATGCAATTAGCAACATTTTTTAAGTCTTTGTCAGAAAAACAAATAAAAAAATGTCTACATTGTTCAAAATTCAACATTTTGTATAGTATTATGGGGTATAACTTTTATAATTTATTCCCATACAATCTTATCTCGGTTTTTTAACTTGCTTTATAAAGTCTGGAATCAATCCCATAGCGTTCTTCTTTCATATAGCGGTTAGATATAAATTATACTTTTTTAGGGTGTTTTTTCAAGCAAAAATTCCAAAAAAAATATAATGGTAGAAAAATATTGACATAATGTAAACTTATCACAGTTAAAAAGTAAATCAGAAATTGCTAAATTCATAAAATACAACAATGTTGCAAAAAAGGGTGACATAAGAACAAAAACTGATTATCAAGCTGGTGCAAACCAAGTAATGGATGCATTAAATAAAACAACTTTTAAAACCTGAACTTTTCACAATTTTGTAACTAGTTATTAATAATGAAGTGTAAACCCTTTATTTAAAGGGTTTTTATTTTGAAAAAACACTAGATTTTTACTTTAAATAGTGATATAATGTAACTAGTAAAAGGAGATAAAAAAATGGCTTTTAAACCTGTAAAAATTCCATCAAAAGATATTGTATTTAGTAGAAGAAAAAACTGTACTTATGTGTACTATACAACCAAGAAAATTTTTAATAAAGAAAAGGGATATAGTGAGAACGAAAGAGCGTGCATAGGTATTGTTTCTGATAAAAAAGAAACAATGATGATACCAAACGAAAACTATGTTACCTACTTTGGAGATTTCGGTATTTCACTTGAAGAAAACGATAGTCAATTTTCAAGGGTTTTATCATTTGGTGCGAGATTGGTTGTTGACAAAATATTAGAAAAGTTAAACGTAAGCTCAATACTAAACAAAGTTTTTAAAGAAAAAACTGATTTAATAGAATCTTTAATTTGTTATTTTATTGATGATCAAAATTCAACTGCTCAACACTATGAAAAGTGAGCAAGAAGAAATGCAATTTTTGGAAATAAAATAGACAGTCAGTCAACAATCTCAAGATTATATAATAATGTTTTAAATGAAGATTCAGTGATGGAATTTACATACATGTGAAATGTGGAATTTCAAAAAAACAGCTTTTCAAGAGACATTATTTTATCTTTAGATTCAACTAACTTTAACACATATTCTGAAAACATAAATCTTGCTGAATATGGAAAAGCAAAAGTTGATGAAGGGTTAAAACAAATCAACTTAGCTTATGTGATAGACAATGAAACTACAATGCCATTGTTTTACCAAACGTTTTTAGGTTCAGTGACTGATCAAACGCAATGTAAAGAGTTAATCAACAAAAGCATAGAATATGGGTACAAAAACCCTACATTAGTTATGGATAGAGGGTTTTTTAACACTGAAAACGTGAATTATCTTGAAAATGCAGACTACAAATATATAATTATGGCCAAATCAAGAAACAAATCTCTGGATGCTTTATTAGAAGAAAACAGAAATAAGATCAGAGACAACTTTAATTGTTACATTGAAAA
>NZ_LFYS01000022.1 GCF_001199495.1 Mycoplasma sp. HU2014
TCTAAAGAACAAATAAACAACAAATTTTATTATTTATTTAAAGACTTAGAAATTGCTGGAAAAGAAAGTATTGGTAGGTATCAAAGACATTTGAGAAAAGATAATTTTGATATTTCTGAATTCAAAAAAGAAGAAGAATATTTTGGAACAATTGCTTTTGAATCAAATGTAGATTTGAGTTTAGAAGATGTATACACACTTTATGATCAAAGATGAGAGATTGAAGAAATGTTCAATTTTTACAAAAACATTTTAGAATTATCAAAAACCAGAGTTCATTCTGAAATGAAAGTTTATACAACTGAATTTATAAACTACTTATCATTAATAATTGGAACACGTGTTAAGAACCAATTTATTAAATTGGACTTGCACAAAAATTATTCTTTCAAACAAATAATAGAATATTTAAGAAGTTATAAAATGGAACAGATAAGTGGTAAAGAATGAAAGAAAAGCAAGATGTTGAAATACGTTCAAAACCTTGCTGATTTATTAAATATATAGTATTAGACTAAAACTTTTTTAATAAAAGAACTTATATCAAATAAAAAACTTCTAAACTAGAAGTTTTTTTGTTTACAAATTATACTATATCTTCGCCATCTTTACCTTGAACTTTTTTAGCTAGCATATTAATAATTGTATTTTTAGCAAATACTAATAATAGGTCACCTTCTCTTATTTCTGTGTAATCATCAGGTAAGATAATTTTTCCTTTATGTTTAATTTGAATAATATTAAAGTCCTTATTAGCTGATAATCCAATTTCTTGAATTGTTTTATCAAAAATATCAGGGTTAGATACTTCAAGAGTTGATGAAACAAATTCATTATCGATAGTTTGAACATCAAGATCAAAATCAATATTAAATAATATTCTTGTTGCTGCAATTTTTCCTGCAACTTTATCTGGAATAATAATTTGATTTTCACTTAATCCTAGAGCTAATAAAATTCTTTTTTGGTTTTCATCTCTTGCTCTTACTATGATTTTTTTACATTCTAAATCTATTAAGTTTAAAACAGTTGCTAGTGAATCTTCAACATCTCCAATTGATACAATAACTGCATCATAAGATCGGATCCCTTCTTTTTCTAAGGCTTTTTTATTTGTTGAGTTTATAACAGCTGAATCAACTGTACTAAATTCAGAAAGATATAAATTCATTTTATGTTCATCAAAATCAAATACTTTTACTGATTGACGTTTTTCAACTAATGATGAAATCATAGATAATGCAAAATTAGAAATACCAATAAATGCAAAACTTTGTTTTCCTGCCATGTTTCATACCTCTTTAACTATTTAAATTATACATTCTTTTATAGTGATATAATAATATCATTGAAAAGATAAAAAAATAGTTATAAAAGAGATGAGTTTATGTTTAAAAAAGATAGCAATCAAAAAGAACTAAAACAAAATGAAACAAACAACTCTAAGAGATCATTTTTTAAAAGAATTAGTAATAACAAACATAATTTTTTTATAAAGTTTAAAGAGTCATGACCACTTTCTAAAACTTCTGGAAAGATTTTTTTAATTTATCTTTGTGTTGTTTTAATTGGGGGTCTTTTATTATCTATTCCTGGTTTTGCATTAACTAGTCAAGGAGAGAAATATAATTGAGATTATTTAACAGGATTATTTACTGCATCAAGTGGATTTAGCGATACTGGATTAACTGTGATTGATGTTTCACATTCTTACACTTTTTGAGGTCAATTTATTTTATTAATTTTAATTGAATTTGGTGGTATCGGAGTTTTAACTTTTAAAATAGTTTTATTTTTACTTATAAATAAAAAAATATCTATTTCTGATACTATGGTAGCTCAATCAGAAAGAGGAAGTACAATTACAAGTTCAACTATTCAATTAATTAAAGATGGTTTTATTTGATTAACTATTGTACAAGTATTTTCAGCATTTATATTATTTTTCTTATTCTTTTTTAATGAACCAGCTATTTCTAATAATGGTCAAAACTTACAAACAGTATCACCATTTCACGATTTTTGAAGATCATTATGATTTGCTGTTTTTCATTCAACAAGTGCTGTAAATAATGCCGGATTTGATATCATTTCACCTAATTCATTACAACCTTATAACACTTTAGAACATAAAGTTTATTCTATTCAAATTATTTTTATGTTAGAGTGAATTATCGGTGGATTAGGTTATCCAACTTTTCATGATATTAAAAGAAAAATCAAAGCAAGAAAAACAGGACAAAAAGTTAAATTTAGTTTATTTACTAAACTAAGTTTTTGTGTTTATTTAACATTATTTATACTAGGTCCAATATTAGTTTTATCAACCGAATATTCTAATTATGATAATTCATTAATTTTTAATAATTTAGACAATAATTTAAAAACGCCTAAACCATTTAATGAAGTGTTTATGGATGTTTTATTTAATACAACTGCTTGTCGTAATGCAGGATTTTCAACTATTAATATGTCTAATTTTAGTTCAAGTTCTAAATTTATATTATCTGTGTTAATGTTTATTGGATCAGCACCAAGTTCAACTGCTGGAGGAATTAGAACAACAACTTTTGCAATTCTTTTATTATCTACTTTATCAATTATTAAAAATAGAAATTATACTAGTGTTTTTAAAAAAACAATTCCAGAAGCAACTGTGAGAAGAAGTCATGCAACATTCTTTATTTCTACATTCTTAATTTTTATTTCAGTATTTACAATTTATATAGATTCTAATAAAGTATTTTTAGGCACAAATGATAAAAGTACAATTAGTGAAATTCTATTATTAATATGTAGTGCTTTTGGTACGGTCGGTTTAAGTCCTTTAGCTCATCAAGATATGTACAAATTAGGAGCGGTTACTAAAATATTAATAATTCTAGTAATGTTTATTGGTCAATTAGGAGTATCTAATACTTTATTAGTATTTTTAAAACCAGCAAGACAAAAAGCATTGAAATTTTTAGATGAAGATGTAACTATAGGATAGGTGTTTTTATGATCATTTTAGATGGTAAGAAAGTTGCAGAGCAAAGAAGAGAAGTATTAAAAGAAGAAATTAATAAATTAATTATTAATAAAAAAAGAATACCTAAACTGGTAGTTATTTTAGTTGGAGATGATGAATCTTCAAAAGTTTATGTTTCTCACAAAACTAGAGCTTGTAGATTAGTTGGAATTGATTCAGAAACTTTAAAACTAGATGCTAATATTTCTAAACAAGAATTATATAAAATTATTGATAAATTAAATAACGATCCAACTGTTGATGGTGTTTTATTACAATTACCACTACCAGATTGATTTGATGAAGAAAGTTATCTTCAAGCAATTGATGTAAGTAAAGATGTTGATGGTTTTCATTATATGAATCAAGGTAAAATGTTACAAAATTATGACACAATCTATCCATGTACTCCACTTGGTGTAATCAATTTATTAAAAGCTTATGATATAGAAATAAAACATAAAGATATTACTATGGTAGGAACTTCAAATATTGTAGGAAAACCTTTAGCTATTATGTTATCTAATATGGGAGCTACTGTTAGTATGTGTAATAAAAATACTGTTGATATTACAAAATATACTAAAAATTCAGATATTGTAATTTCAGCAACCGGTCAAAAATTTATTATTAAAAAAGATATGATAAAACAAGATGCAGTTGTTGTTGATGTAGGTATTATAAGAGATTCATCTACTAACAAATTAGTTGGTGATGTTGATTTTGAAAATGTAAAAGATTTAACAAGTTATATAACTCCAGTTCCTGGAGGAGTAGGTCCAATGACAGTTGTAACACTTTTAGAAAATACATTAAAACTATACAAAAGACATGAAGGAGAATAAAATAAATATGAAAGAAAAAATTGAAAAAATTAAAGAATTATTTAAAAACGATCAACAAAATCAATACGATCAAAATTTTAAGATAAGCAATCTTATTATTCAAATATCAGCAGGTGTAAGCATGTTTTTATCTAGTTTGATGTTTATTTTTGGAATAGTTGGAATGGTTGTTGGATCATTAGTTGAAAACACAACTAATATTCATTTAAATTTAGCATCAGGAATAAGTTTATTTGTTTTAGGAAATTATATCTTTTTAATTTGTTTAGTTATTTTAGTATTATCAGTTGTTAGTTCTTATTATCAAACTGGATTTTTAAAAGTAACTATAATAATACTTTCATTTATGTCTGTTGTATGTATTATTGGAGCTACTTATATGTTATTTACTAAAAATAATCAAACCGTTGAACAAGAAATAATTGATGATCAAGTTGATGAAATTAATGAAGCAAAAAAAATCGAAAAACTAAAACAAGTTGAAAAAACATATAAATTAGTTAAAAACCAAGAAATATCAGAAGATAAGTTAACTGCAATCTTTAAAAAAGATCCTGAATTTGAAGAACTTTATAATAAAGTTAAAGAAAAAGCAGAAAATAGATTAAAAGAAAAAAATAATGTAACAGTATAAAAAAAGGATCGCTTTTTTATTTATTTGTTTCCCACTTAAGCATAAAAAGCAACAGTTCAAACTAAATTTATAAGTTGACTGTTATTATTTAATTTTATTGATTAAAAATTTTAAAAAAATTTAAAAAAACTCTTGCAACTTAAATATTCTAATGTTATTATTTTTATTGTCTTAGATAAGACGCTAACCAAAAATTAACAAAGATTGTGGCTTTTTAGCTCAGTTGGTAGAGCAACCGGCTGTTAACCGGTTTGTCACAGGTTCAAGTCCTGTAAAAGCCGCCATTATCTGGCCTGTTGGTGAAGCGGTTAACACACACGGTTTTCATCCGTGGACGCACGGGTTCGAACCCCGTACAGGCTACCATATTTTTGGAGTGTTAGCTCAGCTGGGAGAGCTCCTGCCTTACAAGCAGGCGGCCATAGGTTCAAGTCCTATACACTCCACCATTTTTTTATTTTTGCTGACTTAGCTCAGTTGGTAGAGCAACTGACTTGTAATCAGTAGGTCGTAGGTTCGACTCCTATAGTCAGCACCATTTTGAAATTAACAACACCTGTAAAGGTGTTTTTTTATCATTTCTTTAATATATTGATAGTTATGAATTTTTATGATATTATAAATTTGCAAGTATTTTTACAGAATATTTGGATCGGCGGTTTAGTCTTAGCCAGCCCTGCTTTCCGGTGGAAAGCTTAACGTAAATGTAGGACTATAAATAAGCTTAGCAATAAGCTTATTTTTTTATATTATAATAATTTTGGTGATAATATATGAAACAAAAATTAAAAATAGGTAAGGTTTATAAACAACGATATAAAAATAATAAAATACCAATAGCAAGAGATAAAAATGGAGAAATAATAAAAGGAAATGGTATTCATAGACCTTTTATTGTATTTTTTAGTGATGATAAGGTATTTTATTTAACAACAAAAACAGTTAAAGATGAAAATAGACGTAAAACTACAAATGATCCACAAAACCTAACTCTTGAAATGGATCTGTATGGAAACGATGATAGAACGATATCGGTAAATTGTTCCGTTGTAAATGTTATGGAGAGAAAACTTTTTGAAAGTTTATATATTTTAGATGATGAACGCAATGATTTTCAAACTGATCCTGATACTTATAATAAGATTATGGAACATTTATTTAAACATAAAGATGATATCTCTATTTCTGAATTTGATTATTTTGATTTTGATAACAAACAACCTATTTTTAAAGCAGATGAAATAGCTAATCGAAATAGACAAGAAGTTGAGATGATAATTGTAGGTTATAATCATTTAATAAATGAAACTAATATAATACCTGAATTAATACTTGATAAACCTGATCATTTTTATGAAGTTGTTAAAGAGTGTTTCTATGTTTCCAAATATGGAGCACAAGATGAGTTGAGTAAAGCTTATTATAAAAAGAATAGTAAGTTTGATGAATTGACAGCAAATTCTATTTGAGATACTAATAAATTCATTGATGAATTTAATAAAGAGTGAGAAAGAAAGCTTCAATTGGAAAAAGAAAAATATGATGAAAGACAACAACGACACTATAATAATCAAGAACAAGAATCTCATCATCAAGATAAAGAAGACGATACTGACACACCTAAACCTACACAATCACTTAAGTTTACAATGTAAAGTTATTAAAATGCTATAAAATGCTATTAATAGCTTCATATCTCAACAAAAATCATTATTTAGTATAGAAACTCAAGAAATAATATAATCGTTGTTTATTCAACGATTTTTATTTAAATTAGATATAGCTTGTATTTCAATACCAATTTAAATAATACTTAATATTCAATCAATTCGTCTTTTATAGCATTAGCTTCTTCAATTGTTTTTATATTCTTTTGTTTGAAATAAAAAGGAACATTCTTTTGCACTGTATCTCATTTTCTTTCTATGTGTGGCTTTGCATTAGCGTTTGATGAAGAAACAACTTCTATACCCCTTTTTTCAAGCTCTAAAGGCGTTCTAGGGTTGTTTATTTCGTCTTTCTTAAAGTTAGCTCTATTATCAGTAATTATTCTCATAGGATAACCGTATTTTTGAAAAACGTTTTCAAATATTCTTTGATATGAATTCAGAGATTCTTCTTGACTCTCAAAATAAATGTCTAATACTTTATTAGTTCCAACATCAACAACAGCAACACATGTTGCAATTGTGTCGTTTTGAAAGTAGTAGTGAGTACATCCGTCAACTTCTAAAACTTGTCCAAATTTATAGTTATTAGCCGTTGCTAATCTATGTTTTTCTACTACTTTTGGTGTGTAAAATACTAAGTCTTTGCTGTACTTAATAATTTTGCTTTCTTCA
>NZ_LFYS01000023.1 GCF_001199495.1 Mycoplasma sp. HU2014
GCGGTTGAATCCTTCTTTGACATACCTATTAAAAGAAAAATTATGAATGGAGTGGTTGAATATCAAAAAAATTATTATGCTGCATTTGATGAAAATGGGAAGAGATATAAGTTCAACAAAAAAGAAAGTATTGAATTTGTTATAGGTGCAGATGAGAAGTTCTACTTTAGAACAGAAACTATGCGTTTTAAAGCTGAAATATTAGAAAAAGGATCTCATGATTGAGGAATAGCTGATATAGCAAAAAGAAAACAATTAGATGAAGAAAGAAAACATGATTTAAAAACCCTAGGAACAATAAATAAAACGAGATGGATTCATACTGTATTAGATAAGACTCTTAACAGCATTAAAAAACACCCAAGTGGATTGCCCAGTGAAGTAGTCGATGAACTATCAGGACTTGTCTCAGGTGTTAAGAATGAATGTTATCGCATATCATTCGAACTCAAAGAAAAATTAGGCTTATTGGATTAGTTTAATTTTCTAATTTCCTTTGATAAGATTATTATAACTTAAAAATTTAAAGGTTCATTTTGTTTAAAAACCCACGACAGCAATTATATTAGTTTGGTTTTAAATAAAAAATGATTCATAAGAATCATTTCTATCATTAGAATAACAAGTTTCTTGGAGTTCTTGGAAAGGCAATAACATCTCTAATGTTTGATGCACCTGTAATGTACATAATTAGTCTTTCAAATCCTAATCCAAATCCAGCTGATTTGTAGTATCCGTATTGTCTTAAATTGTTGTATCATTCTAATTGATCAACATCAACGTTCATTTCTTTACATCTTTGAACTAATTTTTCAAAGTTATCCTCACGTTGACTTCCTCCAACTAATTCACCAATTCCAGGAACTAGTAGATCAACTGCTGCAACTGTTTTGCCATCATCATTTTGTTTCATGTAAAATGCTTTAATGTCTTTTGGATAATTTGTAACAAATGTTGGAGCTTTATTAACTTGTTCACAAATAAATCTTTCGTGTTCTGTTCCTAAATCTAATCCAAATTCAATGCTTGATTCTTCAAATTTGTGTCCATTTGCTACAGCTTGTTTTAGAATTTCAATAGCTTCTGAGTATGTTGTAACTTTGAATTCAGAATTTCTAACACTATTTAATTTATCAATTAATCCTTGTTCTAAGTTTTTGTCACAAAATTCTAATTCTTCTGAGTTTTTTTCAAATACATAATTAATTACGTATTTAACCATATCTTGAATTAATGCAATATTATCTTTTAAATCAGCAAATGCTACTTCGGGTTCGATCATTCAAAATTCTGCAGCGTGTTTTGCAGTGTTTGAGTTTTCAGCTCTAAATGTTGGTCCAAATGTATAAACTTTTCTAAATGCTTGAGCAAAAGCTTCAGCATGTAATTGTCCTGAAACTGTTAAACTTGCTTTTTTACCAAAGAAATCTTGTTCATAATTTCCATCTTCACGAGTTGTTACTAAGAATGCTTCACCAGCTCCTTCAGCATCATTTCCTGTAATAATTGGAGAATGTACTAAAACGAAATTTTTATCATTAAAGAATTTGTTAATTGCAAAAGCAGCAGTTGAACGAATTCTAAAAATTGCATTAAATGTTTTTGTTTTTGCTCTTAAGTGTGCAATTTCACGTAAAAATTCTGTTGAGTGTTCTTTTTTTTGTAGTGGATAATCTTCAATTGCTTGATCTAATAATTCAATTGATTCGGCTTGAATTTCAAAAGCTTGTTGATTATTTGGTGTTAAAATTAATTTTCCTGTAACTTCTACAATTGAACTAACTCTAGCATTTTGAGCATCTTCATATCCTTTAATTTCAGGTTTGTAAACAACTTGTACATCGTTTAATGTTGTTCCATCATTTAAAACCATAAATGAAACAGCTTTTCCTTGTCTGTTTGATCTAACTCTAGCTAAAACACTTACTTTGGTGTCAGCTAATTTTTCATATTGTTGAAATATTTCTTTTAATTCCATAAATTTTAATCCTCCAATATATGTTTTTTGATAAATTTACCAACACCACCATTTAGATTAGTATCAGTAATATATTTTGCTTTATGTTTAATTTCATCAACCGCATTACCAACAGCAACACAATTAGGAATTTTTTCAAACATACTTATATCGTTTATATTATCACCAAAAATAGCGATTTCGTCTTTTTTTATGTTTAAAATTTCAGCCATTTTTTCAATCGCATTTCCCTTAGTAGCTGTTATGTTAGTAAATTCATAAATAGGTGTAGTTTCAATATCACTTTTCATGAATGTTACATATTGATTCATATTTTCTTGATCAAATCAATTTTGTAGTTCTTGTTCTTTTTCTTGTTCAACAAAACTCATAATTTGCACAGCATCTTTAAACTCAAAATCATTTGTTGAACAAATTGTTTTATTAAATCTTTCAAATCAATTTCTTTGATTCATACTTTCAACTGTAAAAGGAATATTGTTTCAATAAACATCGTTAATAGTAGCTGTAAAAATAACAGCACATATACTTAATTCAGTTAATTTTTTAACAATTTTATTAACTATATTACTTGGAATTGAATTTATATAAATTGGATCAAATTTGCTTACTTTTGAAACAACTGAACCATTAGATAGAACAAATAAATCAACATGATCAACTATATTAAATAAATCTGCTTTTGATTTTGCTGATACATAAGGTTGACCAGTTGCTATAGTTGTATAAACACCTTTTTGATTAGCTTGTTTAAAAACTTCAACATCGATATTATTTGCTAATTGACCATTCTCTAAAACTGTTCCATCTAAATCAGTTACAATTAACTTAATATTTTTTAATGACATATAACACCTCTTATTATTCTTCTTTAAAATAGAAAGTTGATATTTCTAAACTTTCATTAAAATTATTTTCAATAATTTTATCAACAATACCTAATTTTTCTAATGCTTTTTTAGTGGCATTATCATCATTTATAATTTTATTTTCAAATTTTAATCATCTATAAACTGTTTGATTGTAATGTTCTTTTAATGAATTACAATGTCCACAAAAGTTATAAATTAAAAGTTCATCATTTTTTATAGTTCTAGATCTATTAATAAACAATCTAGTTGTATCACTCGATGAAGTGTATCGATCATTATTACCGTGAATAAATAAAATAGGAATTTGAGCAGGTTTAACATTTTCTTTTTCATATTTATCAAAAATGTTCATCTCTGTTCAATCATATAAAGTTGCCTTTTCTTGTGATTTTAAAATGTCAGAAATTATTTTATTGTTCATTTTTTTATTGAAAAATCTTCTAATTCTTGGTCTTCAAATTTTAGATAGTAATGTTTCGACTGAACCATAAGCTGATTCACTAATTGCAAATTTAATTTTATGTTTTTTTAAAAATTCTTGTTGGGTAACTGTTAAATAGTTAATTACATAAGCACCCATACTCATACCTAATAGTCCTATAGTTTGAGGTTTTTCATTATCAGTTAAATATTTAATTGCAGCAAGTAAATCTTTACTTTCTAATAATCCTAAACTTATAAGTTCAGTTGAATCAGATTCACCGTGATTTCTAAAATCAAAAACTAAAATATTATAACCTAGTTCAATAAAAGCTTTAGCTCAATATAAACTTCAATATTTATGACCTGTAAATCAATGACAACTTATGATTCATTTTTTTGATTTAGGATCAGTTATATATTTTAATCCACTAATCACAACACCATCTTGAGTTTCAAATCTAATAGGAGCGATATTATCATTAATTTCAAAAGTTAGTTGAGGTTTTTTGAAATATAGTCTCATGATTTTATTCATTTTACTAATTTCAGGATTCATATAAATGTATTTTCTTTTTTTATTTTTTCTATAAAATACCGATTTTTCTAATAAAGTATAAAACTCAATAAAAGATTTATTTAAAGCTTTAAAATTATTATCTCCTGCTTTTCTTAATATTTTTCTTCTTTCTTTACTTTTCATATCTTCACCTACTTACTAGTTTTTTTACTATATTAGTTTTGTTTATTAGTTAATTTTTCATAAGCTAATTTAGCCATCATCGCAGCATTATCTGTACAATAACTCATTTTAGGAACAAATGTATTTTTTATATTATATTTTTCTCCTAGCTCTAAAATTATTTTTCTTACTTGACTATTAGCACTAACTCCACCAGCAACAGTTAATGTTTTAGGTTTAAATTCTATAATAGCTTTTTCTAATTTTTTTTCTATAATACTTGTTGCTGCATATTGAAAACTTGCTACAAAATCTTCTAAATTTATTTTTTCATTTTTTTGTTTTAAATTATGAATTAAATTTATACATGCTGTTTTTAATCCTGAATAAGAGAAGTCATATGAATTATCATTTTTAGCTATTGGTAAGACATAAGCGTTTTTATTTCCTTTGATAGCTAATTTATCTAATATTGGACCGCCTGGATAAGATAAACCTAATACTCTAGCTACTTTATCATAACACTCACCAATTGCATCATCAGAAGTAGAACCTATAATTTGAAAATCAAATGGAGAATTAACTAATTCAATTTGAGTATGACCACCAGAAACTACCATAGCTAGAACAGGATAAACAAACTCATGTTCAATACTTGCTCCATAAATATGACCTTGGATATGATCTAAAGCTAATATCGGTTTATTAATATATAAACTAATTGTTTCAGCTACTAATTTTCCAATAATTAAAGAACCAATTAATCCCGGTTTTTGAGTGTATGCTACATAATCAATTTCATCTATATTTATATTCGCTTCTTTTATTGCTGCTTGTAATACTCAATTTAAATTTTGAACATGTAATCTTGCAGCTAATTCAGGAACAACACCACCAAATTCTTGATGATTTTTAATTTGAGATGAAATTATGTTTGTTAGTATTTTTCCATTATCAATAATTGATATAGAAAATTCATCACAACTTGATTCAATAGCTAAAATTTTCATAGATTCTCTCCTTTTGTTTTTTAAGTATATATTAATATAATCATAAATAATTTTATTTCATCTTTATATAGTAAATATAAAAAGATTAAATTTTAAGTAACCGTAAAATACAAAAACTCACAAACATATTTGTGAGTTTAATGATTTTATAACACTAATTACTAAGTTATGTTATTAGCTTTTCTAACATCAAATGAAACAGATTTATCGTCTCTTAGTCTGTAAACTAAGTTAGGGTTAGCATAACCTTTTGTTTTTTCAAGATTTGCCATACTTAGATTTTTTACATATAGTGCAATCTCATTTAATCTTATAGATTTTCCTTGCTCATCTTTTATTTCTTCTCCAGTTTTTGGATCTACTTTATTAATGATAGCTGGGAATTTGTCTGAAGAACCTTCAAGTGATTGTTGTACTCCAGTATTTCCTATAGCACTTCAATTGACAGTACCATCAGGTTTCTCTGAGTGATATCTTTTTATATCTCTATCACTTAATGCAGGGCTTGTAACTGGTGTTGAGAAATAGTTTAATGATAAATAATTAACCCTTCTTGTGTATAAGTTAATGTGGGCATGACTCATTCATCCACCGTTTGATTCATTGTCTCCTAAATAACCTATAATAGTGTCTTTTTTAACTGCTTGAGGCTTTTCTGGAGTAACATTTCTTACTACTTTTATAACTCTATCTCCTGATAGTTTAGCAGTTTCAGAAGCTCAACCGAATTCATCATTATTCAATGTTCTCGCCGCATCTAAATGTAAGAATGACATGTAAATAGCATCATTATTATCATTTAATTGTATTTCAATTTCTTTTGGCGATCAATCTAAATTTTTAACTGGAATTCTGGCAACCAGAACTGTTCCTACTCCACTAAATGGAATTTTTGAAGTTAATTCATATGCTGCAATAATTTCACCATCATAAGGCATCAACACGGCCTGATAATCATTAGCTATATAATCTTCTCCAAAATGCATAAAAACAGGGGTTTTTATATTAGCACCATAAAATCCTCTAGACCTTCCATAACCTCCTGAAAACAACTCAGAATTAAATTGCCTAAAGAAATCTTTATTAATGGATTTTAGGTTTTCTTGAGTTATTTGTTCAGTTGCAAAATTTGGAGATTTAATGTTTTCTTTTAAAAACTCTTCTTTATATAAGTTTGCATATTTTTTAATACCAATTGTTTTGTTTAAGGTAATTTGTTTATTTTCCTTTGTTAATATGTCTAAAACAAGATTAGCATTTCTAAAGTTGGTACCTTTATTTATTTCGACTATATTCACCTTTTTGAATTTATCTTTATCAAATTTAATATGTAAGTTGTTTTTATTAATTTCAGAAAAATCGGTGTTTAATTCACCAAATTTAATAGTGTTAACTTTGATCATTTCATTTAATTTTAGATCATTTCAAAACTCATCTTTTTGATCAAATTTAAATTTAATAAATGATGTGATTCCAGTTTCTGCTTGTTGTTTGTTTTTTTCTAATACTCTAGCAGCTAATCTTACTTTTAAATAGCCTTCATTGAATGATAAGTTTGAATCAGAAAAATCTATATCAAAAATTGTAGCTTTAAATTCAAACTTTATGTTTTCTTTTGTAAATTCTGTTTTAAGTTTGTCAAATTCTTCAATTTTAATTTTAAAAATTGATTCTAGTTGT
Organism: Mycoplasma sp. HU2014; assembly: GCF_001199495.1. Lineage (GTDB taxonomy): Bacteria > Bacillota_I > Bacilli_A > Mycoplasmatales > Mycoplasmataceae > Mycoplasma. The sequence goes on from NZ_LFYS01000023.1 coordinate 6,643, forward strand.
TTAGAACTTAGATCATGAATTCCTCATTCTTTAATAGTTGTTTTAATTTCTTCAGATAAATCACGGTTGTTTATTTCTGCACTAAACTCAGATCTATCTAATGTTTTTAATTTTTCATATACTGGTTTTAAATCATCAAGTTTGATTTTTTCTACTGCTGTTGGTTTAACGTTTTTTAATTTAAAATTAATGATTTGTTCAGAAAATAGACCATCAGAAAATGGAGAATAATTTGCTCTTTTATGACTTTCTAAGTCTCTTCTTACTCTTACAGGAAACACCACATCAAAGTTATTAGAAAAATCTCTGATTATATTTGTGTAATCTACATCAAACCTTAATTCTTTTACATAATTATCTGATAGACCTAATTTTTCTTTAACAATCTGTTTGAATCTATCTTCATCGAATTTTATATACTTAGCAGCATAGTTGTTTTTCATTATATTTCCAAATTCAACTGTCTGACCACTTGCTTGAGGATCGGTGAATTTTACTAATTCTTCACTGTGATCGTGCTTTTCAAAATATTTATTAATTTCAGACAAAATATTAATTTGATTTAATTGTTCTGCTTCAGTTAATGAGTTTTTAAATGTTGGACCATAACAAGAAACAACAGCTAAAGCAGAAGGTATTACAACCGTACTAGATAGTAATGGTAAAAATAACTTTGTTAATAACTTCATATCTATAATACCTTTCTATGCAAGTGAAATAACGACTCCTGTTTGCATTTTAATTAATATACATATAAATCCTATTACTATAGGAATAATTATAGAAAAAATAACTACTAATAATAGTTTTAATAGTTCTGTTAAAAAACCTTTTAACTCTTGTTTTTTAACTTCTTTGTCTAATAAAACAAAGTTAACTGTTTTGAAAACAATATCTAATATTGGGAAAAATAAGTGGAATGAAAAGTATTCAAAAAATGATGATATGAATAAAATTACTCATATAACAAATAATTCAATTAAAAGAATTTCAAACATATCAATTTTATAAATACCGTGATCAATCATTGAAATTAAAGGCATTACAATAATTAAAGAAGTTATGAAAATAAATTCTTTAATAGTAAATCCTAATGTTGAAAGTTCACTTTTTGTTTCAAAAAATGATCTAATTGTTGTGTTATGTAGTGATTCATAATCAGCTTTATTTTTATATGTTCTTTTTACTCCATAAAAGAATGCTAAAAAAGTAGCAAAACCTAAAATTGCTCCAATTAATTGTCCAGCAAATATATAAGACATACCTTTAGTTAGCATACCACCTGTAAAACCAATAGCATCTTGACCTGATTTTCCAAATCCTATAAGCACTGATTTAAACAAAACAATCATAGGATTTAAAAATGGTGCAATAGCAGTTTTAGAAATAATACTTGCAAAAGCATAAGGTAAGAAAAACGCTAACGCTGTTGCTAAAGTAAATCCTACTGATAAAAATAATTTATTATTATGTTTTTTTAAAATTATTGATAGTAACTTGATTGCAAATACAAAAAATATTAATAAAAATACTCCAATAATTTCAAATGTAAATACTGTGCCATTAAAATAGGTTCTTAAGGCTTCTCCTGGTGTATTTTTCATGTTAAATATATCACCCCTGTTTATCTTTTTATTCTTGTCTAAATAAGGGCATTTTATAAATAGAAATGTTTTATGCATTACCATGATCTGCTAATAGGTATAATCTCAGCTTTTTACAGCACCCTTATTTCTTTAAAATTATAACAACCATTTGAAAATAGTTCAAATATTACTAAATAGTTCAAATATTACTAAATAGTTTCTGGAATATTACTAAATAGTTCAAATATTACTAAATAGTATTTTACATGCATCACATTCGTAGTTTTCACTATCTTCTAATACATCTTGCCGAATTCGTACATAATAAATTGATGCTTTGGTTATTCATAGTTTGACAATTCGTTAATTATTTCTGTTCTAACGTCATCGATTTCTAAAAGTTTTCTAACAAAAAATTTTAGATTTTTTTAGTATCTATTTTTCTTTCGTTTTCAATATCTTGTCTATTTATGCTTAATAAATCACAAAATTCTCTACCTGTCATAATATGTTCCATAGGAACTCTACTTTTTAAACCTAAGAAAATTTCTTCCTTATTATCATTATTGAAACTACAAATAAAAATTTTTGTTCTGAAACTTACAGATTTAGATATTTCATTTTGAAATTGTATTAACTGTTCATATTCTCCAGTAACTTTTTTTGTATCAAAAACTCAACCTTCTTTTAGTTCTATTATATAAAACTTTCCCAAAAAATTAACTATATAAGACCTTGTTTATTATCTCTTCATTCTTTTTAGCAACTCTTGTTAAGTATCAAATATCAGGTTTATCTGGTATTTGAACTTTTTTATATTGTTTAAAAATTTTCATTATTTCTCTATATGTTTTAGTTTTAAATAAACCTGCATCTTCAAATTTATTTTTAATTCTATAACCAATAATTAATGTAAGCATATTGATAAATTCATCTGCATAAACACTTAAATCATCATGAACTTTAACTGAATCAAGTTCCAAAGTGTTTTTGTAAAAGTCATTAACAAGTTCAATTTCCCATCTTTGCTTATACATATTCAAGGCTTCTTGACATGTTATGTCTTGGTCAGAAACATATGCGATAGTGCCAAATTTGTGTTTCATTTTGTCATATCTTTCTTTTGAGAATTTTTTGCTTGACATAAAGTCGTGTTCTTCTTTGAATGCTCTTTTAACATCTCTAAAACAATAATAATATTTGTCTTCATAAAATACTTTTT
>NZ_LFYS01000024.1 GCF_001199495.1 Mycoplasma sp. HU2014
ATTGCTGGAAAAGAAAGTATTGGTAGGTATCAAAGACATTTGAGAAAAGATAATTTTGATATTTCTGAATTCAAAAAAGAAGAAGAATATTTTGGAACAATTGCTTTTGAATCAAATGTAGATTTGAGTTTAGAAGATGTATACACACTTTATGATCAAAGATGAGAGATTGAAGAAATGTTCAATTTTTACAAAAACATTTTAGAATTATCAAAAACCAGAGTTCATTCTGAAATGAAAGTTTATACAACTGAATTTATAAACTACTTATCATTAATAATTGGAACACGTGTTAAGAACCAATTTATTAAATTGGACTTGCACAAAAATTATTCTTTCAAACAAATAATAGAATATTTAAGAAGTTATAAAATGGAACAGATAAGTGGTGAAGAATGAAAGAAAAGCAAGATGTTGAAATACGTTCAAAACCTTGCTGATTTATTAAATATATAGTATTAGACTAAAACTTTTTTAATTAATCGATATTAAAAAAAGATTCGATATAAAAAAAGATTCGATATAAGGAGAAAATCTATGGATAAAATAGCTGTAAAAAATATTAATCGATATTAAAAAAAGATTCGATATAAAAAAAGATTCGATATAAGGAGAAAATCTATGGATAAAATAGCTGTAAAAAAAATATTGGATCTAATTAAAGAAAATGATTCAATTATACTTTTAAGGCACGTTACTGCCGATGGAGATGCTTATGGATTTCAATTTGGTTTAAGAAATCTTATTAAGTTAAATTGACCAGAAAAAACAGTAAAAATTACAGGAAATCCTACTAAATATTTAGATTTTATTGGTAGTGATTTTGACGAAGTTAGCGATGAGGAGTTTAAAAATAGTTTAGTAATTATTGGTGATACAGCCAATAGACCAAGAATTGATGAACCACGTTGACACTTAGGAAAAACAATCGTTAAAATTGATCATCACCCAAATAGAGATGTTTATGGTGATGTAATGTGAGTTGATCCTGATTATTGTGCAACTTCAGAAATGTTAGCTGATATCATTTATCAAAATCCAGAATTAAAAATTGATGCTGACACTGCAAGAATAATTTATCATGGAATAGTAACTGATTCTAATAGATTTATGTTGCGTTATCCAAAGCCAAGAACATTTAGATTAGCAGGTTTCTTATTAGAACAAGGTTTTGATTTAAGTGAACTATATCAAACTATGTATCAAAAAACTGAAACTGATTTGAAATTAACTAGTTATGTTTATTCAAACTATAAGACAACTAAAAACGGAGTTAGCTATTTATATCTAAAATATTCACAATTAAAAGAGCTTGGTTTAGACACTGATTATGTTGCTTATGAGTATGTTAACTTGTTAAGTAATATTAAAGACAGACCTATTTGAGCATTCTTCTGTGAATATGAAAATGGATTAATAAGAGTTGAACTACGTTCTCAAAACATTCAAATCAATCAAGTTGCTGAAAAACACGGTGGTGGTGGACACAAAACTGCTGCTGGAATTAAAATTAGTAGTTTTGACATTGCTGATCAAGTTGTTCAAGATTTAGATGCTATTTTAGAAAAGGAGGATAAATAGTGAACAAGTTTAAAAATATGTTCAATTGATTAAATGAAAAACACTCTGAACCTATCACTAAAGAAAATATGTATGACTTTATGATTAAAAGAGATTATTCATACAATCAAAACATGACATTCTTTATGACCTTTTTAGGTTACATGGTTTATTACTTTACAAGAAAACAATGAACTATTTGAGGAAGTATTGCTCAAGCAGAAAACATCATAACTAAAGATCAATTCGCTATAGTTGGATTAGCCTTTGGTATTGCATACGGATTATGTAAATTTATAACTTCACCACTTTCTGATACAAAATCTAACCGTTGATTATTAGGATTAGGTTTAGTTGGTGCAGGAATTGTTAATATTTTAATTGGAATTAGCTTTAGTTCAACAGCTAATATGACTGCTTCAGTTGTAGGGGCATGTATCTTAATGGTATTATTAGGATATCTTCACAGTCTTGGAGCAACACCAGCAATTCGTTTATTATATAAATGATTCAACCACAACAGTCGAAGAAACAGAATGGTATTTTGAAATATTTCTCATAACTTAGGAGGAGCATTATCTGTTTCATTAATTCCTTTATCATTTACTATTTTTGGTGATAAATTAGGAACTGTTGGATACTTTATTTTACCAAGTATATTAAGTATTGTTGTAGGTATTATTATTGTTGTATTTGCAAAAGATAGACCTGAACAAGTTGGATTACCACCACTTGACAAATACTACAATTTAAAATTAATAGGTAAAACCGAACGTGCTGCTAGTGAAGAAGACAACAAACCATTTAGTTATTTCTTTGTTAAATATGTATTAAAAAATAAATGAATTTGATTACTTGTTATAGCAAATATTTGTACATATACAATGAGAGCAGGTTTAAACGATTTTACTTTAAGATATTTAAAAGACGTTCATAATTTTGATATCAAAAAAACAAGCTGGTTTAATTTATTCAATGATGGATTATGGAGCAGCAGTTATAACACTTGTTGCAGGATTAACAATAAATAGATTCTTCAAAAGATTCGTGCCCGTTATAATTTTATCTATTGCTATTACAACTTGTGCTGTTATCGGAGTTTGACAATCTGGAAAAACAGTTCCATTATTAGCGTTTTCTATGTTCTTAGGAGGGTTTATATTTATTCCTCAAACATTCTTTGGAATGTTAGCTGGTGAATTCTCTCATCACAGAGTAGTTTCTACTTCTTCAGGAATATTAGGAATCACAAGTTATGTTGTTGCAGATAGTTTAATTTCTAAAGTTGTTATCGGTATAGGTATTTTAGGAGATAAAGCAGGAGCTAAAGCTACTAGTTCTGCAGCACAATTCCAAACAATGTTCATATTAATGATCGTGTTAGGTATTATTGCTTGTTTATGCTTAGTTCCTATGTGAAATAAAAAAGTTTCAGGAAAATAGAAACTATAATAAATCAAAAGAATAAAGCTATTATTAATTAATAGTTTTATTTTTTATTTTAAAAAGTTAAAATATTAGTTAGGAAAAAAGAAGATATATGAAAAAGGTTATAGTTGGTTTAAGTGGTGGAGTCGATTCATCTGTTGTTGCATATTTATTAATTCAACAAGGATATGAAGTTGAAGGATTATTTATGAGAAATTGAGATTCAGCTGCTAATAATGATGTTTTAGGAAATAGTAATATTAATGATAGCGTTTGTCCTCAAGAACAAGATTATTTAGATGCTTTAGAAGTTGCAAATAAATTAAATATTAAATTACATAGAATTGATTTTGTTCAAGAGTATTGAGAATATGTTTTTGAATATTTTATCAGTGAGTATCAAAAAGGAAGAACACCAAATCCTGATATTTTATGTAATAAATACATTAAATTTGATAAATTTTTAAATTATGCAATTAATGAATTAAAAGCAGATTATATAGCTATGGGTCATTATGCAGGAATTAGATTTAATAATAAAACTAATCAATATGAAATGATAAAAGCAATCGATGATAATAAAGATCAAACATATTTTTTATGTCAATTAACTCAAAACCAATTATCAAGAACACTATTTCCTTTATATAACTTAACAAAACCTGAAATTAGAAAAATAGCTTCAGAGCAAAACTTAATTACAGCTAATAAAAAAGATTCAACTGGAATTTGTTTTATTGGTGAAAGAGAGTTTACAAACTTTTTACAAAACTATATCGCAAATCAACCTGGTGATATTGTTGATATTAAAACTAATAAAGTTGTTGGAAAACATATTGGTGTAATGTATTATACAATCGGTCAGAGAAAAGGTTTAAATTTAGGTGGAATGAAAGAACCTTATTATGTAGCTAAAAAAGATATAGATAAAAAAATAATTTATGTTTGTCCTTTTAGTGATGAAAGTTATTTATTATCTAATAGTTGTACTGTAACTGAAATAAACTGAACAATAGATCTAAGTAAATATGTTGATGATATTAATAATTTCAAATGTACTGCTAAGTTTAGATATCGTCAGCCTGATAGTGAAGTTGAATTAAAACATATTAAAGATAATGATTATCACATAACGTTTAAAACTCCTTTAAAAGCAGTAACTCTAGGTCAAGAAGCTGTATTTTATTTAAATGACATTTGTTTAGGTGGAGGAGTTATTGATAAAGTTAGTCAATAATTAAAAAATAATTTATAATATATATTAGTTGAAAGAGGGAATAAGACTTATGGCATCAGGAAATACAATAATGATGGTTGGGTTATTTGTATTTATTATTGGATTTGTTATTTGAAGTACTTTAACTTCAAGAAAAGCTAATAAAAAAGAAAAAGAAAAACGTTATCAACAAGTTAGAGACAAAATTAAACAATATATAGCAATTAATGAATCTAGAAAAAACTTAAGAATAGAATTTGAAAAAGTTTATTCTAGAAGAGGTGCTGAATATAAATATCGTGATGTTTTTGATGTTATTGTTCATTTAGTTTCACCAAAAACTCAAGAAATTATTGAAGTTAGAGCTTATGAAGTTGAAGGTTTAACTACTAAAATTAATAAAAATGATTATAAAACAGACTGAATTGTTAATGCTAGATTAGATTTAGAAGAAACTAAAAGAAGAATAGCAATTGGTGAAAAAGAAATCAAACTTACAAAAGAAGAAAAAAAACAATTGCGTTTAGCTGAAAAAGCTAGTGCAAAACAACTTCAACAAGAAGAAAAAATAAGATTAAAAGAAGCTAAACAAAAATCTAAAGAACAAAAGAAAAACTTAGATATTAATCACGAAAGAAGAATACACCGTTCAAAACATAAATTCGTTCCAACTAGAGTTAAAGAAAATTAATAAATTTAAAATTACAATCATATTAGATTGTAATTTTTATTTGCTTAGCAATGAAGTATAATTGTATTTAAAGAATGTAGAAAATAGGTAGAAAAATGTCAAATATTTTTAAAACAAATATATCTAAAGAAACATTTAAAACAGCTAATACTCAATGTATTAAACAAGCTTGAGTTTTTCATAGTATACAAAATTTTAAAACAACATTAGAATTTAGTAAAAACAAGAAATATTTTTTTAATTTAGATAACGATTTAGAATCTGAAGATGATTATAACTCTAATGCAACTAATATAAATTTATTTGAAGATTATGTTTTTTCTGATTTAAAAACTGATAAAGAAAAAGAATTAATAAGACAAAAATTAGAAGAAAGTATTTTAAGTGATGATGGTTTTAGCTTAGAAGAATTTCAAGGCGATGCTATTGAAGATGGTAAAGAATTTGGTCAAAAAGCAATTGAATTTTTTGAAATAGAAAAAAGAAAAAATCATCCAAACAAACTTACTAAAAGTTTTAATGAAATAACAAAGACTCAACAAGCAGTTAAAGAAACAAAAGAATTATTAGAAAAGTATCAAGACAAATATATTTATTTATATGAACCTGCTTTTGAATATGATAATTTTAATCTTAAAGTTAGATGTGATATTTTAAAACTTTTAGGAGATAATCGTGTTGAAATAATAGAAGCTAAAGCAACAAGTAGTGTTAAAAAAGAACATTTTTGAGATTTAGTTTATCAAGCATATGTGTTAGAAAAAAACGGTTATATTGTTGAAAATATAAAGATTTGTAAGTTAAATAGAGATTATTTACACGCTGAAGATTTAAATTACTATTTTGATTTTAAAAAAGAATTAGCTGATCTTGATGATAAACATTCAGATGGCAAAATTTCATTTGATAAAGCTAAAGAAGTTGTTGAAAATATAGATAATTTAAATTTAAACTTTAAAGATTTAGATGATACTGAAGATCTTGATATTGAAAAACTTGTTAGTTTAGATGAATTAACCTTTGGTGAATCTAAAAATAGAGTCACTTTATTTCAAGATTATCAAAACTTAAAAAACTTTATAAATTTAGATGAATTATTTTATAAAATATCAGAATATTTAAGTTTAAATGAAAATGAAATTTTATCTATTTTTAATAATGAATCATGTTATTTACAAATTACTAAAACTAGATCAAGAAATGCTGAGTGAACTAATTGAGAACTAGGTGAAAAATCAGCATGTAAACATGTTTTAAAATATTTTGACCAAACTATTGAAGGATGATGACAATTAACTGGTAAAAATAAAGATAAAAGAGCATTTTTAATTAAAGAGTTACCTTCACCTTATTTTAAAGATTACAATACATTAAATGATGTTGTAATAGATAACTTAGTTGATTCAAAAACTTTTTTTAATAAAGATCAAGAAAGAATATTTGAAGTAGCTAAATATGAACAAGAAATTTTAAATGATGAATCATTAATGATTAAAGATGAAAACTATGATTTTTTAAAACAAGAATTAAAAAAATACCAAAAATATCCTATTTTTATGTATGATTTTGAAACAGTTAAATTTGCTGTACCTAGATTTTATAGAACAAATCCATATCATCAAACACCATTTCAATATTCCATTCATATAATTAATGATGATAATTATGATTATAATGATGAACAAACAATGAAACATTATCAATTTTTATCAGATTCAAAACAAGATCCTAGAAAGGGATTTGTGATCCAATTTTTAAAAGATATTTTTGAAAATGATCCTGGAGTTTATGTTGCTTATAATAAATCTTTTGAACAAAGAGTTTTAAAATGTTTAGCTTGTTTATTTCCTGAATTAGAACTACCTTTATTGTATGTTGTAAATAATACAATTGATCTAATTGATTTTTTTAAAGGTAAAAAAGGAGAAAGACCATCATTTTTAATAGCTAATAAAAATTTTCACGGACTAACTTCAATTAAAAAAACCCAACCTGCTTTAGATCCACATTTTACTTATAAAATGCTAACTATTAATAACGGTGGAAAAGCAAGTGAAATGTTTAGAAGATTTTTAGAAGATAGACTTGATGATCAACTTTGAGATCAAACATTTAAACAAGATATGATTAATTATTGTAACCGTGATACTTTAGCGATGGTTGTGATTTTAAAAAGAGTTTTTGAAATAACTAGAAAGTGGGAAAAAAAGCATGGAAAATAAAAAAATTAAAGCTGTATTTTGTGGAACACCTAAAATTGGAGCCACTATTTTAAAAGCATTAACTCAAATAGAAGAAATTGAAGTAATTCTTGCTATAAGTCAACCAGATAAACCTCAAGGAAGAAAAAAAGAATTAGTACCAACTCCAGTTAAACAAATAGCACTAGATAATAATATTAAAGTGATTCAACCTATAAAAATAGGTGATGTTTATGAACAGTTAGCTGAATTAGATTTTGATTATTTTATTACTTGTGCTTATGGTCAGTTTATTCCTACTAAAGTTTTAAAATTAGCTAAATTTGATTCTATTAATTTTCATGGAAGCTTACTACCTGAACTAAGAGGTGGAGCTCCTATTCAATATGCAATTAAATTAGGTAAAAAAACTACTGGAATGAGTATTATGAAAATGGTTAGAGAAATGGATGCTGGAGATTATTATGTTCAAGAATCTATTGATATTTTAGATAGTGATGATTCAGGAAGTTTATTTGATAAAATGGCTGATCTTGGTGCTGATATGGCTAAAAAATATTTAGTTGATATTTATAATAATAAATACACACCTATCAAACAAGATGAATCTAAAGTTACATTTTGCCGAAACATTGCTCCAGAAGAAGAAAAAATTAATTGAGATGATACATCATTTAATATTTTTAATTTAATTAGATCACTTTCACCATCACCAATTAGTTATACAACTATTCATGAACAAAGATATAAAATTAAAAGTTCAAAAATAACTGAAATTGATGATAAATTTATTGATGTTAAACCAGGAACAATTATTGATATTAATAAACAAGGAATAGTTGTTAAAACTAAAGATAAAGCGATTACTATTTTAGAAATTCAACGCCAAGGTAAGAAATTACAACCTGCATCATTATATTTTTTAAATAATTTATCTGATTTAAAAATTAATGATATTTTTGATTAAAACCATTGATTATACGCTAGTCAATATCTATGATTTAAGTGGTATAATATTATAGAATTTTGCTTTTAAGCAAGAAATTTATTATTAAAAAGGAGAGTACAAATGTCAGTTAATGATTTACGTCCAGGAACTACCTTCTTATATGATGGTAATATCTATCTAGTTTTAGAACAATCATTTTCTAAAACTGGACGTCAACAAGGAAAGGTTTCTGTTAAAGCTAAAAACTTAAGAACAGGATCACGTGTTGACATAACTTTTACTGGTGGAGAAAAAGTTGACAAAGCAATGATCGAAAGAAAAGATATGCAATACTTATACAATGATGGTGTTGATGCATATTTAATGAATACTGAAACTTATGATCAGGTTCAAATTCCAATGACAAGATTAGAGTGAGAAAAAAACTTCTTGGTTGATGGTTTAATGATCAAAATGACTGAATTTGAAGGTGAAGTTTTAGGTATTAATTTACCTGATAAAGTTGAATTAACAGTTGTTGAAGCTGAAGTCGCTGTTAAAGGAGACACAACAAGTGGAGCTCAAAAAAAAGCTGTGCTAGAAACAGGTTTAGAAATTATGGTTCCTTTATTTGTTAACGAAGAAACTAAAGTTATTATTTCAACAAATGATGGAAAATATGTTGGTAGAGCTTAATTAGACAAATTAAGAGGTGATTTAAATGTATATAACTATTGATAAAAATAGAAGTGGAAACTTAGAAATTGAACAAAATGTAGTGTATAAATTAATAAAAAGCACTGTTATGTCAAATTTCGATGTTGAACCACAAAGTATAGATGTTTTAACAAACGTTTTTCAAGATAATGAATTATACATTTTAATAACTATAAAAGTACAAAAAGCATTAGATACTTTAAAAATTAATAAAGATAAACTTTTTAAAATTATTGATAAAACAATTTTTCAAGCTATATCAATAAAACCTAAAAATATTAATATTTCATATGTAAAGTAAAAAGAGAGGAAGTAAATAATGAAATTTAATGAAGAAAAATTAGTTGATCAAGGTCAAGGTAAATGAGTTGTTACAATTGATGGTCAAGAATGAGAAGAATTATTAAAAAAAGCTCGTAACAAAATTAAAAGTAATTTAGAAATTCCAGGATTCAGAAAAGGAAAAGCTCCAGAATCAAAAGTTAATGTATACTTAACTCCTACAAAAGTTTATAATGAAGCTTTCAGATTATCATTATCATCAGCATTTGATTTTGCTAGAGAACAAAAAAAAGAATTAGAACCAATGAATTCTCCTGCTCCAGTGCCAGCAAAAGTTAGTGAAAAAGAATTAGTAATTAACTTTGTATTTGACTTACGTCCTGATATTAAATTAGGAGCATATACCGGAATCACAACATTTGAAAAAGAAAAAATTGAAGTAACTGATCAAGAAGTGGATCAAGTAATTGACAGCTACTGTCAACAATTTGCTATGGAAAAACCAAAACCAGCTGATGCAAAAATTGCTAAAGGTGATGTTGTAGTATTTGACTTTAAAGGATATGTTGATGAAAAACCATTTGATGGTGGTGAAGCAAAAGACTTTAAATTAGAAATCGGATCAAATCAATTAGTTCCAGGATTTGAAGATTCAATGATCGGATTATCAGTTGGTGAAAACCAAGAAATTAATGTAAAATTCCCTAAAGAATACATTCCAGCATTAGCTGATAAAGATGCAAAATTTGTTTTAAACATTAAATCAATTAATGAAAAAGTAATTCCTGCTAAAGATGATGAATTAGCTAAAGACCTGAATATGCCAGAAATTAAAACATTTGCAGATCTACAAGAAAAAGTTAAATCAGATGTTTTAAAACAAAAAACAGCTTCAGCTAAATCTATTTTTGTAGATAAAGTTATGGAAGAAATTATCAAAAACTCAGAAATTGATTTACCAAAAACAGCAATCGAAAGACAAGCAAAAGAATTGAAAAAAGAATTTGAACAACAAATCGCTCAACAAGGAGTTAATTTAAAACAATACAAAGAATTAACTAAATTAACTGATAAAGATATTGAAGAAGAATTATTAAAAGATGCAAAAAACCGCCTACAAAGTTACTTAATAATTTCTGAAGTTAAAAACAAAGAAAACATTAACGCAACTGATGAAATTATTAATAATAAACTTGAAGAAATTGCTAAATACTACGGTGTTGAATTAGACTTAATTAAAGGTTCAATTTCATTAGATTCAATCAAAAATCAAGTTGAAGATGAAATGGTTTATGACTTTTTATATGAAAAAAATGGAAAATAATTAAAAAATTTCCTAAAACTATATTGAAGCATCCAAATGGATGTTTTTTCTTTAATTAGCACTTGACCATATAAAGTGCTAGAATTATGATATGATATATAAAGAGAAATAAATAAAGGAGTGAGGGTATGAAAATAAATAAAATACCTGTTGTTGTAACTAGAGGTATAGTATTATTTCCTACTAATTTGAAAGTAGTAGAATTTGGTAGAGAAAAAAGTAAGTTAAGTATCAAAAAAGCTGAACAAGATTTTGATAGTAAAGTTATTGTTATTTCTCAAAAAGTTCCTTTAGATGAAAATCCTTCTACAGATAAATTATTTGAAATAGGTTGTTTAGCTAAAGCTAGCGTTAAAAAAGTATGAAAAGATGGCACTTTATCAACAGAATTAGAATTTATTTCAAAAGTTCAAATTGATAATTTTATTGAAGAAGATGGAATTTTATATGCAGAAGCAACAGTTTTAGAAGATCAAGTTCCAACAACTGATCAAGAGAAAAATAAAATAAGAGAATTAATTTTAGATCTAGGCAAAGTTACTTCAAGAAGTACAAGCGAACTTGACCAAGCTATTAAAAAAGATGATTGAAGTAATGTTAATGAACTAATATATAATTTAGCTGATAAAGCTTCATTTATACCATTACCTATGAAAATTAAATTATTACAATCAATTTCATTAGAAGAAAAAATTAATTTATTAAAAGACTTATTAAAAGATAGAAGTAAAGCTCAATCTCAAACTGGAGATGCATTATCAGTGGAAACTGAAATTAATAAAAAGTTAAAAGATAAAATGGACAAACAACAAAAAGAATATTATCTAAGAGAAAAAATGAGAATCATTAAAGAAGAACTAGATGATGAAGACTCAGATAAAAGTCAATTAGATAAATATAAAAAACGTTTAGAAACTGAACCATTCCCAGAAAATGTTAAAGAAAAGATTTTATCTTCAATTAGAAGAATCGAAACAATGCAACCAGGAAGTGCTGAAGTAAATGTTGAAAGAAATTATGTTGATTGAATGATGTCAATTCCATGATGAGAACAATCTGAAGACATTGCTGATTTAAAATATGCACAAGAAGTTTTAAACAAACATCATTTTGGGTTAAAAAAAGTAAAAGAAAGAATTATTGAATATCTTGCTGTTAAACAAAAAACTAAAACTTTAAAAGGCCCAATTATTACATTAGTAGGTCCTCCTGGAGTAGGTAAAACTAGTTTAGCTAAATCAATTGCTGAAGCTTTAGGTAAAAAATTTGTTAAAGTTTCACTAGGTGGAGTTAAAGATGAATCAGAAATTAGAGGACATAGAAAAACTTATGTAGGTTCAATGCCTGGTCGTGTTATTCAAGCAATGAAACGTGCAAAAGTTAAAAATCCATTATTCTTACTAGATGAAATTGATAAAATGGCAAGTGATCAAAGAGGAGATCCTGCTTCAGCTATGTTAGAGGTTTTAGATCCAGAACAAAACAAAGAATTCTCAGATCATTACATTGAAGAACCTTATGATTTAAGTACTGTTATGTTTATTGCTACAGCAAACTATCCAGAAAATATTCCAGAAGCATTATATGACAGAATGGAAATAATTAATTTATCTAGTTATACTGAATTAGAAAAAATGCACATTGCAAAAGATTATTTAACACCAAAAATCTTAGAAGAAGACCAACTAACAGAAGAAGAATTAAAATTCACTGATGAGGCCTATGATGAAATGATCAAGTATTACACTAGAGAAGCCGGTGTAAGACAATTAGAAAGATGAATTTCAACAATAGCTAGAAAATTTATTGTTAAATTATTAAATGGTGAAGTTACAAATCTTGTTGTTGATAGAAAAGTTGTTAATGAATATTTAGGTAAACATATTTTTGAACATACTTCAAAACAAGATGATTCTCAAGTTGGAGTAGTTACTGGATTAGCATACACTCAATTTGGTGGAGATATTTTACCAATAGAGGTAAGTATATATCCAGGAAAAGGAAATCTAACTTTAACTGGTAAACTTGGTGAAGTTATGAAAGAATCAGCAACAATCGCACTAACTTATGTTAAATCAAATTATGAAAAATTTGGAATTGACAAAGATGCATTTAAAGATGTTGATATTCATATTCACGTTCCTGAAGGAGCTGTTCCAAAAGATGGACCAAGTGCTGGTATTACATTAACTACTGCTTTAATTTCAGCATTAACTAAAAAACCAGTTTCAAAAGAAATAGGAATGACAGGAGAAATTACATTAAGAGGAAATGTTCTTCCAATCGGTGGATTACGTGAAAAATCTATTTCAGCTTCAAGAAGTGGATTAAAACACATTCTAATTCCTTTTAAAAATCAAAAAGATCTTGATGATGTTCCTAAAGAAGTACAAGATGTATTAAAAATAACTCCAGTTTCAAAATACGAAGAAGTATTTGATATTGTTTTTAAAAAATAATTAATTAGGTTGGTTTATCCAACCTTTTTATTACTTTAAAAGTATTAAAATTAAATTATACTTAGGAGATTTATTATGAATAAACCGCTATCATTTTTATTGCGACCAAAAAGCGTTAAAGAAATTATAGGTCAATCTCATATTTTAAAAGAAAACGGACTAATTAATAAAATGATTAAAAATAATTATTGTACTTCATTAATCTTTTTTGGTCCTAGTGGAGTTGGTAAAACTAGTTTTGCAATTAGTTTAGCAAATGATTTAAATATTGAGTACGAACTTTTTAATGCTAGTTATGATAAAAAAGAAAAACTAGTAAAAATTATTGATAAAGCACTGTTAAAAGATAGATTTATTGTAATTATTGATGAGATACATCGTTTAAATAAAGATAAGCAAGATATTCTGTTAGAATACATGGAAAAAGGAAATATTTATGTATTTTCTACAACTACAGAAAATCCTTTTTTTGTAACTAATCCTGCTTTAAGAAGTAGAAGTTTATTAATACAATTAAAATCAATTTCACCTCAAGAAATGTTTGAATATGCAAAAAAATTAATTAGTGAAAATAAAATATCAGTTAATATAAATGATGAAGCATTGAACTATTTAAGTGAGATATGTGTTGGTGATGTTAGAAGTTTTTTAAACTCATTAGAATTAATTCAAACACTTTATAAAGATGAATTGATTGATATAAAACAAATTAAGATGATATTAACAATGTCTAAAAATTCTGATTCTGCATATGGTGATGAATTTCATAATTTAAAATCAGCTCTGCAAAAATCAATTAGAGGAAGTGATGTGGATGCTTCTTTATATTATTTTTCTAGATTAATAGAGTTAGGTGATTATGAAACTTTAATGAGAAGAATGGTTATTATGGCTTATGAAGATATAGGAATGGCAAATCCTACAATACCAAGTAGAGTTGTACAATCTACAATCGCTTTCAGACAAATTGGTATGCCAGAAGGGATTATTATTTTAGGTTTATCTATTGTCGAAATGACATTAAGTCCAAAATCTAATTCAGCTTACTTAGCTACAAAAAAAGCTCATCAGTTAGTTTTAAATGGTGAGATTTATGATATTCCAAAACACTTAAAAGATACTCATTATAAATCTGCTAGAAAACTAGGAAACGGAATAGGTTATAAATATTCTCATGATTATAAAAACTCTTGAGTTGAACAACAATACTTACCAGATGAATTGAAGAACATTAAATTTTATGAACCTAAAAATTCTGTTTATGAAGCCAAAGTTTATGAACTTTATAATAAGACGAAAAACAAGAAATAAAAAACTTTCTCAGCGAGAAAGTTTTTATTTCCTACGTTTCCCACTTTAAGCATAAAAATAACAGTTTAAACTTATAAACCTAAATTTATAAGTCAACTGTTATCTTTTTAAAACTTCTAAAAGAGTGTGATAAGTATCTCAACTTTCTTTTAACCCATCATTAAACACTTGTATTGTTTCTGTTTTTTGTTTGTTTACAAATACCTCAATTTCTTTGACATCTTTAATAACGTTAATCATTTTATGTTCAGTAATTCTATTTTTACCTTGTAATCCTAATCTAGAATTCAAAAGGTAAACTACATAATTTAAAAACACTAAAGATACAAAACATAAACAAATATATCCAACAATATGATTTCATGTTGATAGATACATTGGACGAAGTGAGAATTTACCTTTTAACGTTTTAAAATTAGATTCAATTTGTCACTGTTTTGAATATAAATTTACAATATCAACTACAGATAAATCAGTTCTATTTGTTTCATAAACATAATATCCATCGTATTTT
>NZ_LFYS01000025.1 GCF_001199495.1 Mycoplasma sp. HU2014
AAATGAATTTTTTGAATGAGTATCTATTCTTTCTTTTTTTATTGTTTTGTAAGTGTTAAATACGCTAATCGGATTTTTAATTCTTTGATAAATTAATTGCATAATAACATCTTTTAGTGTTGTTGATCTTGTAGTAGAACAATTATCAAAAATATCGAAATAATCAAAGAGTTTTTCAATAATCTCGTAACCTTTATATCTTTCTATAACCTCTTTTTTCAATGATTTTTTCTCTTTGAAAATTTCAT
Source organism: Mycoplasma sp. HU2014 (assembly GCF_001199495.1). Classification (GTDB taxonomy): domain Bacteria; phylum Bacillota_I; class Bacilli_A; order Mycoplasmatales; family Mycoplasmataceae; genus Mycoplasma. Next base: position 249 of record NZ_LFYS01000025.1, read on the forward strand.
CTAATTTTGTTTTAGCTTGTTCTTTTGTTCAAGATAGTGGGAAGTTTGCAATAATTGCTTTAATCACAGTTAGTGGATCATCGTGATATTCTTTCAATTCATGTAAATAACCATAACCGAATCTGAATTCAAACCCCTTGTTATCTCTTCTCGGCACCCCAATTGATAAATATTCACCCTTCTTAACTCTTGCTATTGATGTTCTTCATTGTCTTTTTGTATCTTTTCTTGACTTTTTCATATTTCTATTATATCATATTTAAGCATAAAAGTATAGATATTTATATTTTTTTATGAAAAATATAGCTACTAAAAACGTGCTGTTTTTGTAACTAAGTGGGAAACGTAGGAAAACAGGTAAAAGAGTTCTTGAATCTGAAGTATTTCCTGGAAAAATCTTATAGCTTATTGGAATTCCGTTCGAATCCATCATAAGTCCCAATTGAACAATTGGATCAACAACATGTTCTTTACTAACTCCGCGTTTTAATAAACCTGTAATTTTTTTGTATTGTTTTTCTGTATTACCATCTTTAATTGAAATTATTTGTTGCTCATTTATGATTTTTTTATTAGTTTCAAGTGGAAAAACTTCTTCATAAACATCTGCATCTTCAAAGTCTTTTTCAAAATAAAAATTTGTTGAATCGAAGAATGTTTCAACTGCATTTCTTCCTATTTTTGATGAAATAACCTTATTTAAATGTTTTTGAAGTTCATCTGAGTGCTTATCAATGTAATCTAAGCATCTATAAACAGCATGAATAGGAAAATTAAGTTCTTTATTATAAAGGGATTCTATCTTTTTATATGTAGATCTCTTAGAAGCTGGCGACATTATTCTTTGCAAAACTAAAAACTTGAAAATTTCATTTATAGAATATGTTGTTTTGTAGTTTAAGGTAGCAAAAAAATCATCTAATTCCAAGAATTGATATACTGCTTCTAAATATTTGTAACCAAAGTTATATGAACTTGAACTTGGATCATCTAAAAATGATTTATCTTTGATTTCACTAAAAGTTATTCTAGGTCCTTTAAGTGCGTTTTTGTTAAACTCTTCAACCTCTTTTATGAATTTATTTTGATCTAGTTGATCTTCTAGATACCCAAAACTTTTAACGATTTCTTGTTTAACTTTTCCGTCTTTATCTCGATATCCTCTAATGACTCTAAAATATGTCTTAACAGTTCCATCTTTAAATTTTATCTTATCTCGTTTTATCATAATGTTTTTCCTATAAATATTTTAGCATAACTTTGGAAAAAGTAAATAAAATTAAGAAAAAAGATGAAAAAGCCCTTAAAATCTAAACTTTTCATCTTTTTTATTTATTTGTTAGTACAACAACTGTAAAACTCGGGAGATGTTAACAATAATAAGTATAATATATGGAATCATCGAGCAAAAAATATAAGATGTTTTAACAAATCATATTCATATTATTTTTTTAATTCTACGTTTTTTATCTTTTTTAGTGCTATCAAAGTTTAATTTATTATTAAATTTAGATAATTTGTCATATATCCAATTCGTCTTAGGTGAATTTACAGTAATTCTAAAAATAGGTATTAAAATTAGTGGCAGGTGTAAAAATATCCTGCAAGAAAGGAGTATGTTTACAACGTGTCTTTCATTTTTTATAAGTAAACAACACCCATACAGCACAAATACTGTTAAACTTAACAAAATTACTAAAAAGAACTCGAAAAATCATATTTTATAAGAAATTTTTTGATCATATTTTTTATACATATATAATTCATTTAGAATATCTCAAGAATAAGATAGTAATAAAATAAAAAGAAAATAGATGTAAAAAATATCTAGTCTTTTTGGTGTATAAATTTCAGAAATGACATTATAACCTATTTGGTTTAATTGCTGAAGAATTTTAATTAATACAAAAGGTAAAACAGAAGTGAAAGAAAGTAAAATGTAACTAATATATTCAATTGGTAATATTTTTTCATTTTTCTTTTTTTTATTTTTAATACTTCTTTGATACATTAAAATAAAATAAGAAACACTACAAATCCATAATATAAATGAAGGTATAAGTATACTAGCAACTATTAAAGAAACAAGTCCTTCATTTAAATTTAGCATAAATAATACTAGTAAAATTGTAATAAATGAAATAGGAAACAATAATAGACACATAGTATATATGAATGGGATATTTAATATATAACCTCTGCTGACATCTCTTTTTTTTAATCAATTCATATGATTTATATATTGCTTATAATAACTAGAACTATGTGAATTATATTGAAAACTCATTGATAATCCTGAAACTCATTCTTCAAATCCACCAGATTTTTTCATTTTCTTTTTTTCTTTTCTATAGATTTCTTTTACAAGTTCTATAACATTTTCAATAGCTTGAATATATAAAGATAAATCATTTTTTTCTGATATTAAATTTTGTCAAATATCGTCTATTAAATGTGTAACAAAAATAGGCCTACATATCATCTCTTTATAATTCTCACACATTTTTTTAATATCATCTTTGTGTTCTTGCTTAATGGTTTTTATATTTTGAAGTTTATTCTTAAATTCTTCTAAATAATTTATAGTGTCTTTATATCCGTGAACTATAAAATCATTTCTATTTTTTAAGTATGCCTTTACATTTTTGAATGTTTTAAATATTGTAATTCTATAAATATTACATAAAATAAGAACCATTAAAGAACCCAATAAATATTTAAGTTTTTCTAAAAATTCAAAAATAATGCTATTACCTAAAAAATAACCTGTTAATTCATAACCTTCGCGCACAATAAATTCTTTCCAATCTGCTATTGGTGTAAAAGTATTAAATCGAACTCCCAATAACTCATTTCACTCTGAAATAAAATTAGGAGATCTAGATGATAATATGAATTCTCTGCCATCTTTTGTTCCCTTTATAGCAAAAGGGACAAAATTCTCAATTAAATATCAATATTCAAAAAAGAAAAATGTGCAAATTAAAAGTAATAATGATCATATAATAACTTTCTTCATACAAATCTCCTTTTTTTAATTTTTACAATTATTAATTTTATTACATCCTTATTTTTTCTCAATGTGTTTAATCAAATTTATAAACAAAAAGTAGCTCTTGCTACTTTTTACATTTCTTCTCCATTTAATAAACCGTTTAAATAATGTCCTACTCCACCTTCATCATTTGAAAGATGAGTGATTCCTTTAGCAACAAATTTTAAAGCATCAGTTCCGTTTTGCATCACTACTCCATGACCTACAGTTTGAATCATTTGATAATCATTTAATTGATCTCCAAAAGCAATGGCGTCTCTTAGATCTTTATTATAATACTGAGCTAGAAATACCGCAGCAAATCCTTTATCAGCATTTTTGTTAGTTAAAGTAATAATAGGATTTTTACTTTCTGATTTAATACCATATAAAATATCACTTTGAATTTTAACAGCATCTTGATATTTTGTTAAAACACGTAAAACTTTATCTTTAGCTTCTTTTGATTTTAATTTTATAACTAAATTATTACTTGGATCATTTCATAATTCATAAGGTGAACCTTCTATAAAAATCTTAGTTTCTTCTTTTGCTTCAACATCATATAAATGGAAAAATTCATATAAGTTTTTATCATCTTTTCAAATTAATGTTTTATTGTAATATTCAATTAAAATATTTTCAACATTTTCTTTAATTACAGGTTCATTTATAATCTGCATAATAATGTCATTATTAATAGGTAAAATAATTCTTTTTAACTGTTTTTTCTTAGGATCGTGAATATGTGCTCCATCAAAAGTAGCAACAGCTGTGTCAAGATTTAATTCTTTATAGATATGTTTCATAGCTCTATAAGCTCGACCAGTCACAATACAAACTGTGTGTCCTCTTTTAACAGCATCTTGTAATGCTTGTTTAGTAACAGGATGGATTTTGTCATTTGAATTAGTTAAAACTGTTCCGTCTAAATCAACTAATATTAATCTTTTTACGTCCAATCTTTTTAATTTCATAATTAATCTCCTATCTACTTCATAATATTATAAAAACAAATTTATTTTTTATTTTCGATTACAAATAATAATTAGAAAATTTATCACACTTCTCTTTTAGAACCTACACAAAAATGAAATGTTGGTGCATCCTTTAATTCGTTAAAGTTATTGTTAATAATTTCTTTTGTTATATTCATATTTTTTAAAGCTTTTTTAGTAGCTTTATCATCAGCAATTATTTTATTTTCAAACATTAAAGTTCTATATACTGTTTGATAGTAGTGATCTTTTAATGCAAAACAATGATTACATGAATTATATATCAAAATCTCATCATCTTTACATTGATTTATACGGTTTATATACAGTCTTAATGAATCAGTATGTGGAGTTATAACATCAGTAATACCATGTATAAAAAGAGTTGGAGCACTAGCAGGAATGATTTTATCTTGTTCATATTTAGCAAATAGATCTAATTGTTTTTGATCTTGATTAGTTGCTGATTGTTGAGAATGTAATACTTTATCTACAATTTTTCTTGCAAGTCTTTTATTTAAAAATAATTTAAATCACGCTCTTCAACTTTTATATAATAATGATTCCATTGATCCATAAGTTGAATCACTAATTGCAAATTTAACATTACTTTTATCTAATAATTCTTTTTGAGTTGTAGTTACATAATTAGTAATATAAGCTCCCATACTCATTCCAAATAAACCTAAAGTTTCAACATCTTCAGTTTCATTTAAATACTTAATTGCAGCAATTAAATCTTCACTTTCAAATAAACCCATACTTATAACATCAGTTTTATCTGATTGACCATGATTTCTAAAATCAAAAACTAAAATATTATAACCAAGTTCAATAAAAGCTTTAACATGAGCTAATGCTCAATATTTATGACCGGCAAATCAATGAGAAGAAATTAATCATTTTTTAGATTTTTCATCTGTTATGTATTTTAATCCAACTAAATTAGTACCATCTTTACTTTTAAATTCAAAAGATTTAATTTTGTCATCTGAATGTAAAATAAACTCTTCTCTTTTATAGTAATATTTCATGATTTTATTTATTTTATTTACTTCAGGAATATCACTTACATAACTTTGTTTTTTATTTCTTTTAAAAACTGTTAAAGATTCAGCTAATCAATATACAAAACTAAAAGGTTTTTTTATATATTTAAATAGTTTTTGTCCTATTAATTTATCTAAAGCTATTTTTTTATTTTTCATATATCTCCTAATTATTTATAACTTGTTTATCATCATAAATTTCATCTTTACTATTTTTAAAATCACTATTGAAATATTTATTCTTAATATTAAAACATAGATTATTGTAAAACATTACAATCAATTGAGTTAGTGTTATTGACAAAATAACAAAAAGAGAAAGTAGAATAAAATAACCAATAGAAGATGAACCTATCAAAGGTTTTTCAAAATTTAAAAATCCATAAGCAAATCTATATTGTTCAATATTTGCATTTTTATAAACTATTGATCTTGTTAATATAAAACCTAAATAAATACAAGGATAAATATTAACTAATAATAACTCACTTCAATATGATCTAATTTTTTTAAATTGATAATAATAAGTTTTTTGTTCAAAAAAATAAATTACAACTAAAGCTAACGGAATTATAAAATGAATAACAATAGTTACAACAGCTTGATAAGTTGTTCAATTTTCTAATGAAACAAGTTGATTTGCTATTTCAGGTTTGTTAAAAATTAATCCAATTATAAATCCAACTAACATTATTAAGTTATAGTTTAAAACTATATTTGTAAAAATTCTTACTCATCTATCGCTAGGTTTAATTTGGTCGTACTGTAATATTATGACTATTAATCAAATAGCGGTTATGAAATTAACATGAGTTGTAAAAAATGAATTCATTGCATCATAACTTAAAATTAAAACATTAACTTCATTCTTATTATTCATATATCATCCTTCTTGAATAATTCCATACTTAATACTTAATATAAACATATATAAAATTAAAAATAAAACTAACACGTAGTAATATCATTTTCAATTTAAATAAAATCTTTTATAATCTCTATTTTTCATATTCTTGTCCTAAACAGTTTCATTCACATTATTATTCTATATCTATTTAAAATATTTTTCTATTGTATATTATTTCTATATTACGATCTAGTTTATCTATTTAGAAAAATAAAATTGTTTAATTAGATCTAATTTGTTTAAAATATTATTATAGAAATGAGATAGTAATATGCATAGATTTTTTTGTAATAATAAATTTGAAAATCATTTTATTTTAGATGATGATTTAATGCATCATATTAAAGTTGCTAGATTAGAAAATGATGAATTTTTAATTAATTATGATGGTATATTTTTTAAATGTAAATTACAAAATAAAACCAATATAGCTACAATTATTCAACAATTAGATATTAATCATGAATATCAAAAAGATTTAGTTTTAGCTGCTCCAATTATTAAAATAGATCGTTTTGAATGAATGATTGAAAAATCAACTGAATTAGGTGTAAAAACAATTCATCCTATGATTAGTCAATTTTGTAATCATAAACTAGTTGATTTTAGTTTTTCAGATAAAAAAATGATTCGTTATGAAACTAAAATAAAAAATGCTAGTGAACAGAGTTTTAGAAATATAATTCCAGTAATTACAAAACCTTTAAAATATGAAGATATTATAAAAAAATATCTAAAATTAAACTACACAATTTATATTGCTCATGAACAATTAGATAGCGATTTAGAAATAGATCAATTAGATACGAATTCAGTTTTAATTGCTGGACCTGAAGGTGGATTAAGCGATAAAGAAATTGAATTTGCAAAGAGTTTAAATAGTGATCAAATTAAATTTATTTCATTAGGAAAAACTATTTTAAGAGCAGAAACTGCATCAATTAAAATGTTAAGTAAAGTAAAAGAATAGACAAAAACTCAGGAATTAAATACCTGAGTTTTTACAATTATATTATTGTTTCTTTTTACCTTGTAAACGATCTAAGATACTTTGAGCTGTAGTGTTTAAGTCTTTTAAGTTTTTCGCTTCCTGTTCAATTATGTTAATAAGTTGAGCTATCTCATCGTTTTTATTAGTTAAAGCATCTTTAATTTTTTGAATTTTTTCAGCTTCATCTAAAGCATCTCATGCATTTTTATTTAGACCTTCAACTTTTAATAAATCATAGAAATCTTGTTGTTTTAAAGCATCAAGTTTACTAATTAATAAGTCATATTCATTCTTTTTATCGTTTAAAAATTCAATTAATACACCAAAACCTTCTCTAGTTTTTATTAAAAGGTCTTTAGTTATTTTAATTATTATTTCTGCTTCTTTTTCTGGTAAAACTTTATCTTTAAGTGTTCCTTCTTTTACATCTTTATATTCTTTTATATCTTTAAGTTCAGGAATTTCTTTTTGATTTTCTTTAAGAGAGGTTGTTATAGTTTCAGAAGCTTTAATTTGATCTCCTTCATAATATGCTAAATAATAAGTTTTTTCAGGTTTATCCTGATCTTCTTTTGTTATTTCATATTTTGCAATTGATCTTAAGGTATTGAAATTTGCTACTAAATTTTCAAGGTTTTTGTTAGATTGTTCAATAGTTGATTCTAATTCAGCTTTAATTTTATTAATAGTTGATTGCAATGTAGATCTTTGAGTTTCTATCTCTTGTTTAGCTTTTTCATATTTATCTTTAAGTTTTGCTACTTCTTGTCTAAGAGCTGTTATTTGACTTTTTTCATTATATTGATTTACTCCATAATAAGTACCAGTAACACCAACACCAGCTATAACAATACTTGAAATGATTGGGATTATTAATTTTTTACTTTTCATAATTACACAACCTTTCTACTTGTTTTACCATCTAACATATCATCTATACTATCAACAGTACTCATAATTGATTTTAGTGAATCATTCACACTAGTTATTTTGTCAATTAAACCTCGTATAATTTCATTTTTGCTTGTTAAAGCATTTTTAATTATTTCTATTTTTTCACTAACATCTTTTTTCTCTCAATTAGTTAAATCTTGACCATTATCTTTTAATAAATCTGTTAATTCTTGGCTATCTAAACCTTCTAATCTTGTTATAAGTTCTTCTAATATTTTAACTTGTTCTAGAGCTTCATTAAAAGTTTTTTCCATCGATTCTCTGATTTTATTGCTAACTTCTTTAATGATTTCGGAGATTATTTGTTTCTCTTTTTGAAAAACATTTTTATCTTCTTCTTTTTTAGCCATTTCAGTTTTGTATTTTTGAGTTTCTTCAACATTTGGAATTTGAGTTCCTGAATTTCTGTTTTCATTTACTTTAAATTCATTGTTTTGATAAACTACAAAATAATAAGTTGATTCTTCTTGTTTAAAGTTTTTTAATTTAAATTCATTTAAACTTTTTAAGTTTGTATTAAAAATAGTTTTTAAACCAGCAATATTTTTTTCAGTAGATTCAGTTAAAGTATTAACTCTCTCGTTTATACTATTGATTCTAGATGTTAAACCGCTAGTTAAACTTGTCAATTCATTTTTAGCATTTTCTATATCTTGTTTAAAAGTTCTAATTTGATTTCTTAAAGTTATTAAATCTTGGTTATCTTTATTTGAAGTTAGTTTTAAAGTTGTAATAACACCAGTTGAAACTGCAACAAAACCTAAACCTAATGCTAAATATGATTTTTTTATTTTCATTAGTAATTTCTCCTATCTATTTTATAAAATAAACATATAGTCTTAATTTAATTTAAACATTAATTCTAATATTTTTAAACTCACAGTTAATAAATAACTAATAATCACATTAACAAAACCACAGATTTACAAATATGATATTCCAGATCACAGATTCACAAATAATGAAATTTAAATAGCAATATTGTAAAATATAATAGTAAATAGGAAATAGAATATGAAATTTTTTAGAAAAATAGCTATGTTTGTGACTTTAACAACTAGTGTTTGTGCTAGTTCTTTTCTTATTTCATATAAACTATTTATTAATAATCCTAACAGTTCATTTAATGTTGATTTTAATAGAAATAATGCTTATAACACATTAAAAAAAGAACTTGATCAATATGAACAACAAGTAAATAAACTTAATACTGAGTCAAGTAATTTAAACAAAATAATTAATCAAATTAATAGTATAGTTTCTAATGTTAATTCTAAAAGAAAAGAGATTTTTAATTTTTTAAGTCAAACATTTAATAACATGATAGCTAATCTGTCTAAAATAACTCTTAATAATAAAAATATTATTGTAATAGCTTATGATAAAGAAAACAAAAACTTAGTTGTAGTTAATGATGAAAAAATAGAAAGTAAAAATATTGTTGAACTTACTAAACTAGATGATATTTTTACTAATGAAAATATCAATGATCTAAATAGTAAAATAGATCGTAGTATTGAATTAATTAAAAAGTTTAAAACCGATTTTCAACAAGTATTTACTAAAGATTACGCAGTCAATTTTTTTGAAGCTAAAATTAAAATAGATAATGAAAAAGAAGTTTTAAAACAATTAAATTTAATTAATATTCCTTTTTCTGATAATAGACTTTGATCTCAAATTCCTTTAGAAGAAAAAATAGATAAAATTATTAAATTCTTAACTACTAAAAAACCTAATGAACTTCTTTTATTAGATAAATATTATGATCTGTTGGAAGAAAAAATATTTTATAACGATCTTTTAAATGGATATAGTTTAAGAGCTACGATACTAACTGTAGAGATTTTAAAACAATGAGAGGTTATTAAAAGAAACATTAGTCCTGATTTGACACTTTTGGATGTTATAAGACAAATCAGTTACCACATAGACGATATAAAATATATTATACCAGGTGGGGGATCTGCTAGAATTGATTTTTTTAGAAATAAAGATAAAGAATCATTTCAGAACAATAAAATTATTGATATAAATGAAGATTTAAAAATAGAAATTGAAGATAAATTTAATAAACTAATAGAATTGCCAAGAATCAATAAACAAGATATTTTAAATAAAGAAGAATCTGACAAATTAGAGAATGAAGTTAAGCAAATATTTGATCAACTTAAAAAAGAAAATGAAATTGAACAATATGATTCATATGGAGATATTGTTAATAAAATTAGATTAAAACTATCACACCACCAAAATTTAGTAAATGTTCATAAATTTATAGATATTAAAAAATACCCTGTAATTGATGGAACTCATTTTGGTAAATTTCGTATTTGAGTAGGTCATAATGAGTGTGAATTAGAAATTCCTACTTTTAAAATTAAAGATTTTCCGGATGAACAAAAAACTTCTTATATAACTAGTGATGGTGTAATAAAACAAACTGATGTTACCGATTTAAATCGACTTGCTGATAAAAATATCGAAACTGTACTTAATATAGGTTATAGAATTGATTTTGGTAAAAATATACAAATCAAAGCCACTAAAATGCCAAGAACGATTAAAAAAGTTCCATCTCAAATTTCAAGAAAAATAACTTCTTTAGAAGGTGTTTTTGAAAATTGCGATCAATTCAATCAAAACATTAATTCATGAGATGTAAGACATATAAGAGTAACTAAAAATTTATTCCATAATGCTTCAAGTTTTAATCAAGATCTTGGTAGTTGATTAGTCAAAAATGTTATTAATAGTAATGATATGTTTAGAAATGCAAAATCTTTTAATCAAGACTTATCAAGTTGAAAATATAGAGTAAGAAATATGAGAACAATTTTTGAAAATATGTTTGAGGGCGCTGACAAGGTTGACTTCAATAAATGAGGTTGAGAAAGATGAGATGATCAAAATTTCGAAAATAGTCGATAATTAAAATAGATAAAGGAGGACTTATGAAATTAAAAACTTTAAAATTGACAACACTGTTTTTAACACTAGTTGGATTTTCAGCAAGTGCTCCTTTTATTATGAGCAATATCAATCATACTCATATAGATGATAACGATGTGATTTTACTTAGAAACTACATCAAAACAAAAAAAGAAGAATACAAACAGTTATTAAGTTCTACTATCCAATTAAAAGATAAATTAGATAAGTTAGATACAAAAGTAGATGATACTATTCAAAGATCAAATAAACAATATGAAAAATTGTTAGATATTTTCAATAATCAATTAGTTAATTTTACTGAGTTTAAATATAATAGCACAATTTATGTTTTAGTCGCAATTGATAAAACAACTAATCAATTTGTAGAATTAGAAAATTATACTATCGATCCTAATAAACATAATAAAATAGAAAAAATAGAAAAAGTTGACACTGCAAATATAACTGAAACCAGTGAACAAGTGAAAATAATTTCTCAAAAAATTCATAGTCTATCTAAAATATTATCTAATGTTGCAAAAAAAACAATTTCTATAATTAATGACGTTTTTAAAGAATTTGAACAGTTGAATAATCTTATTAATACAACAATTAATCAACAAAAAATAATAGATTTAGTTGGTTCACCAGATGAAGAAATGTGACATTCTTTATCATTACAAGAAAAAATAGACCTACTTAAAAATAAGGTAGATAATGTTTCTCACACTAGTTTAGATATAACTAAAAGAATTCAAGAAGCAAGTGAATATAAAGAAAGATTAGAAGATAAACTAAACGGTTTTTCTAGCTCAACAACCGATCTTAGTTTAAAAATAAAAAAATATTGAAACCTAATAATTAAGCACAAATTCAAACAAACTGATAAAGTTGAAACAGCAATCAATTACATTAAACAAATACTAACTCAATATGAGTTAAGTAAAATTAGTTTCTTAACAACTAGAAGTAATGAAAATATTGAAAGAGAAACTATCACATTTTTTATAATACAAACAAATCAAGATGGTTCTAAAAAAACAAAAACTGTTGTTTTGAATGAAGTTAAATTTACATATGATGATGAGTTTATAAAATCTATAAGAACAAGAGTAGAAAAACTTTTTAAAGATATAACTTTACCTAAAGATAAAATTGTAATTAAAAATTCTGAACTATTAGATATTATAAAAAATAATTTTTCTAATGAAAAAGAAAAATTAGCTATTCACTTAAAAGATATTAATGATTACAATAAAAAAGTTGATGATAAAATAGAAATTAAATATAGTTATGATTCTCAAGTTTATACATATAAAATACCTGAAAGAAAAATACAAGTAATTAAACCAACTGTTTACTTAGATGAAAATAATAAGGTTCAAAAAACATTTGATATAGACTTAAGTATAGATAAATATTTTTCAGTTGAACATATAAAAGAAATAGGATATTTTAAAGATGACTCTTCTAATCTTATTAAAGCAGCAAGAATGCCAATAAACGTTATAACTGTACCAGACAAATTACCTGAAGAAATAGAATCAACTGATTCAATGTTTGAAAGTGCAACAGATTTTAATGGTAATTTAAGTTCTTGAGATGTTTCTAATGTAAGAGTTATGAAAAATATGTTTAAAAATACAAAGGGTTTTAATGGAGATTTATCTAGTTGAAATGTTTCGAATGTAATCGATACTAGTGGAATGTTTCATGAAGCAACAGCATTTAATAGACCAATAAATAGCTGATCACACAAAACTAGAAATATTGAAAATATGGAATCAATGTTTGAAAAAGCCACAGTGTTTGATCAAAATTTAAATGATTGAAATACTTCAAAGGTTTTAAACATGAAATCTTTATTTAAAAATGCTAAAAAATTTAATGGAGATATAACAACTTGAAATACTGAAAATGTAATCAATATGAGTCATACGTTTGAAGAAGCAGAAAAGTTTAATAAAGATTTAACAAAGTGAAATGTTTCAAAAGTTAAATATATGAATCATATGTTTGTTAATACAACAATATCTACTAGTTTATCTGAGTGATCTAATAAAATATCAAGTTTAGAAGAAATGGAATATATGTTTGCAAAATCTAAATTTGATAGAAATGAAAAAAAATCCATATCTTCTTGAAATGTTAGATCTATTAAAAGTTTAGAAGGTTTATTTCAAGGTTCAGATTATAATTTAAATTTAAATGGTAAATTTTCTGAAACCATGTCTAATGTGACTGATTTTTCATTTATGTTTTCTAACAAGAGTAAGTTTAATCAAGAAATAAAAGATTGAGATCTATCTAGTGCAATAACAGTTAAAGAAATGTTTTCAGGTAATGAAATCTTTAATCAAAGATTGGATACTTTAAAAAATACTAATAAATTAAAAAATGTGTCAGGTATGCTAAAAAATGCTGTTAATTTTAATGAACCTATAAATTTTGATATTGAAAATGTAACTGATATGAGTGAAATGTTTCAAGGAGCTGAATCTTTAACAGACAAAGCATTTGTAGGAATAGAACAATGAAAGAGTAAAACAAAAAATGTTGAAACCGTAAAATGTATGTTTGCTAATACTAAAAATTTTGTAGGAAATTCTCTAAATACAAACATTGACTTTGAAAATGTTAGGGATTTTAGTGGTATGTTTCAAAATGCAACATTATTTAATGGACAAATAAACAGATGACTATTTGTTAAATTTAGAAATGGTAAATGTGCTTTTAATATTAATATGGAAAACATGTTTAATGGTGCTACAAGTTTTAATCCGGAAAAAATAGGTGTAAATTGGCAATTTAAATTAAGATGTGTTGAAAATATGAATGGAATGTTTAATGGTGCTACAAGTTTTAATCAAAATATATCTAAATGGACATTACCTACAATACTAGGTTGGACTTTAACAACTGATGATGGTAGGTCTATTGAAGTAAAAGGAAGTAATAATTATAAATTTTTCAATCAAAATGGTCATCCTGAATTTACTTTAGCTAGCGGTAAATTACCAAATGGTATGCAAGGAATCGAAGGAATAAGATAATAACTAAAAAACAGAGCTTAGCTCTGTTTTTTGTGTTGTTCAGGTTTTATTTCTTAAAAATAATTTTGTGTTTTGATTCATATTTAAATTCATTATTGTTAATAAAAATTTTATTTAACACTTCATCAATTTCAAATTGATATTCAAGATTATCAACTTGACCGTAAATATCTACTTCAATTTCTTGATCTTTAATATTTTTAAAATTGTAATCACCATTAGTAAATCTTAATATTGCTGAACCGCTTTTAACAAAAATTAATATATCGTCTGAATCAACATCAAAATTATATAAGTGATTTCCTTGATATTCTTTTGATTTGTCATTTAACTTGTATCAATAACCATCTGGTAAGAATACATCTCTATTATTAGAGTTTTGTTTTAATATAGGGCATATTAAAATGTTTTCTCCAATATAATATTGATCATCAATTAATCTAGCTATTTTATTATTTTCATTTTCTAAAACCATTGGTCTTAATATTGGTAGACCTTTTTTAATTGATTCTTGTTCTCATACTTTAAATTCTGGTAGTAAAGTTTTTTTGAATCTAGCTCATTTAATAGAGTTATCTAAAACTTCTTTACTAAATCTTCAAGGTTCTCTTTGTCCAAAAGCATGATATCTAGAAAAGGTGTTTAACATTCCAAATTGTGTTCAACGGTTATATAAATCTTCACTAAAGTCACTTGATTGAACAAATCCACCTATATCTGTTCCTCAAACAACTTCACCAGCTAACGATAATGATAATCCTGCTTGTAAGTGATTTTTTAAATCGCTAAAACTTGTAATACTATCTCCAGATCATTTACCAACAAATTTTTGAGTTCCAATATATCCAGGACGGCTAACAACTACATTTCTACCTGTTCCAAAGAATTCTTCACCAGCTTCATAACAACATTTTACATATAAATACATAAAGTATTGTTTGAAATCTTTAGATTTATAACCGTTATATAAAAGTGCTTCTTCAGGTAGACCATCACCATAATCTGGTTTAACAAATCGTAATCCTAATTCAAATAATTTTTTAATTTGATTTTTATATCAGTTGTAAGCTTTTGGATTAGAAAAGTCTATTATATAGTTATTTTCTTGATAAGTTTCTGTTCCTGTTCAAGGATGAGCATAATCTTGATTTGCTGTTCTAACTAATAAATCATTTTCAAATAAATATTTAGAGTTTTCTGATCCATCATTTTGAATATATGGATTAACTCAAAAACACATTTCTAAACCTTGTGCTTTTACATCTTTAAATAATTTTTTAAAATCACCGAATGCATCAGTATTATATTCGAAATTACAACTTTTTGTATATCTATTTTTCAGTCATTTAGGATCTAAACTTATAACATCTAATGGATAATTTGTTTCTTTTACTTTTTGAATTGCTTCAAATAATTCTTCATAGTTATGATAATAAAGTCTGTTCAATCAAACTCCATAACCAATATCAGGAACTTTTGAAATTCTATTAGTTAATAATGTATAACTTGATACTAATTCTTTTAAACTGTTGTTAGTAAATAAATATAAATCTAAATAGTCTTGATCTACTTTAAAAGATAAGATATCAGTAGTTGGTGAACCTATTTCAAATGTAGTTTTAGCACCTGTATTAACTAAAAACCCTCACTTATTAGTTGAATATAAAGGTAAACCATTGTAAGCTAGATCATTATTAGTTACACAAGAGTTATCTGTATTTCATATTACTGACTCAACTCCGTTTTTAACTAAAGGTCTAAATTTTTCACCAAGTCCATAGAATTTTTCATCATTTTCAATATCAAATGACATAAAGAATCTATGATTTTTATATTCATCTACTTCTATTCCTAAATTAGGATTAATGAAACCTTCAAAGAACTGATATCCACTTCTTAATGTTGTTCTAGTTTTAATATTATTATTTTTATCTAATAACATTAGTGAGAAAGGATTAATGTTGAAAACTAATTTTTCATCATTTTCTAAATCAATAATAATTTGTTTATCTGTTTTTGTGAAATTAATAGGTTTTTTATTTATTTCTTTGTTTATATGTTCATCAAAAACCACACTAACTTGTCTTTGTGAAAGTTTAAGATTAATAATATTTGAATCTAAAAGTTGTATCTTAAAAGTAGCTTTTTGAAAATTTGAAAAAGTTATTTCAATAAATAAAGTGTCGTTATTCTTTCAAATGTCAGAAACTTTATTAGTTACTCAATATTCATTTTTAGGATTAAAAATCCTTTCTTTAATTGGGAATGAATACTCTAACATTTCTTTAGTAACATTATTCGCTTTTGGCATTGTTATAGTTTTCCATTCTTTCTATGATTTCATTTTTATAAATATCAGCTTTGGGTCCATAAACTATTTGTAGCGAATTACCTTTGTCAAGAACTCCAAAAGCACCAGTTAGTTCTTTAAATTTATCTTCAACTTTTGATCTATCTTTAACTTTAACTCTTAATCTAGTCATACATGCATCAACATCTTCTAAGTTATCATATCCACCTAGTAGTTTGACAATAGTATCAGATATTGTTGTTTCATTTTCGCTTATTTTCGTTGAACTATCACTTGAAATATTTTGTTTAGAAATAGTTTTTTCATTTTCTTCAACACTTGTGAATCCAGGAATTGCAGGTTTGAATAATTTTGAGAATGAATAGAATACAACAAAATAAATTCCAGCAAATCCAATAGTAACTAATAATAATCATAGTCCTTGGATTCATAATATTCCTTCTAATCCAATACCTCTAATTGAAAGAGGACCGAATACAAATAGATATTTAACGATTGTTTCAATTCCACCAAATGCATGAATTCTCATAGGAATATAATCACTTAAACCAAATGCTAATCCTGATAAAATAGCGTGAATCACATATAGAATTGGTGCAGAGAACATAAAGATAAATTCAATAGGTTCAGTAACACCAGTTAATAAACATGAAAGCATTGCTGATACATAAATTGATGTATATTTTGTACGTTTATCTTTTGGAACTGCTAATCACATTCCAACACCTGCTCCAATTAATGAACCATTTGAAGTTATCATTTGACCAACTTTAAATCTAACAGGTGTAACAGATTCTAAAACAACTTTAAAAGTGTCTTGCATTGATAGTGATAATGAATTAGCTTTTGCATAATCAGCTCATTGGCTTTTAACTTGTCCTAGAGCAGTAACTCAACTTAATCAAATTTTTTCTTGTCCTTCAGCTTTTAGATTTGCAATTACATTTGCATCTCTAGAAACAAAGAACTCTGCAATTATTTTTGCGTTTTCTGGACTTGTATCCTGAACTTTTCACGTTCGTGTGACTAGTTTAGGTTTTTATTAATATCTTTCGTGCATTGATTTACATCTTTTTCGGTTATTTTTAATGCAGATAAAATTATTTTTTGAGTCTTGCTTAAACCATAAGAACTTACATATGTTTTATTGAATTTTGCTAACTCCATTTTTGATAATTCACTAAACAATGTATTCACTGTATGATGACCATTTTCAGCTAAAAATTCTTTCATACAATAACTGAAATATGATCTAACAATCAATGCTAAAAATGAAATAAACATTTTTGATTCTAAAACCAATCTATCCTGAACATTAAATTTATTTAAATCAAAAGTGGTCTTAACAGTTGAAAATGCTTTTTCAACAAGATCTCTTTTCTTGTATTGAGTAAGTATAAATTCTAAATCAGAATCAACGTTTGAAACTATTATTGAGAACCCTGCATTTTTGTGAACTTTTTCAAAAACATTTTCTTTTAAAAAAACAACTTTTTGATTATTTTCATCAACATTAATAT